>CAZIHB010000394.1:0-2865 GCA_964538535.1 uncultured Hyphomicrobiales bacterium
TGCTGATATCGACGCTGTAGTTATTCACTATAATTCTTTCAAGCACCAATTTTAATGCTTCGACGGGTTCGCTGACTGAATGCATCATATCATTCATCCCGGCTACCATTCTTTCCCAGGCACCCTGGAAATTGGCTGTGTTCCCTCTTGCTTCCAACCTGCCTTCATTGATTGCATTTATAAGTCTGCCCGTTTCTGCAGTCAGCCCGTTCATCACATCAAGGCACGTGTTGATATTGGCCTTTATCTCGTTGAAATCGCCCTTGTATTCTTCGGTGATTTTCGGCGGTATATCGCCTTTTGCTATCCTGTCAACGTACTCGGCAGCCATGTTCAATGGGCCAATAACGGCATCGAGCATGACGTTCACGTCTCCGATAAGGCCTCCGAATTCTCCGCTGTGGCCTTCCGTTTTTCCCCTGGCATCCAGCCGTCCGTTTATGGCAGAGCTTGTCAGGCTTTTGAACTCTTCAGAAAGCCCCGAAAGCTCTCTTTGAATGTTTCTGAACGCCTCGGCCAGCCTGCCGGTTTCTTCCCTGGTATTTATTTCAATGTCATTTGCAAACCTGCCTGAAGCCATGTTGTTGGCCGCTTCCACGAGTTTATAAACAGGCTTGCAGATAAACGAAGAAAGCACTAACCCTTGAACTATGGCATATATAATTCCAACAGCAAGAAGTATAAGCATCCAGACAAGCCACGTGCTTGCCGAATTCTCATTATCCACGCCTTTTTTTGTACCAAGCTGCATCTTTTCATCCGATTCCCGGGCGATCAATTGCATTGTCCTGTCAAAATCCTGGCTTATCCCGCTATTCATAAAGTAATCAGCACGTGCTGAAGCCTCGCTGTTTATTCGAGATTCAAACTCGCGCGATTTACCCTCTATGGTGTTGAGTCCTGCCTGCACTTCTTTCAGCTTTTCAATTTCGCTGCTATTCCCGCTTTGCTGCATCAACTTCGTGAGGATGTCCTTCGCGTTGTCAATGCTTCTTCGGCGTGATTCGGTCATATATTTCAGATCGTATTGGCTTTTGGAAACGCTGCTCTCGTAGAAATTACGCATGATGTCATTCAACGAACCGCTGAGCGCGTTATAACTTGATATTGGCAAGGTGACTTTATTAATCAGCTCTTTATTTGCATCAATCGACGTTTTGAAATTTAAAATCCCAATCGCGACAATAACACCGGTGATACCGGCCAGCAACGCAAAACTCGACATAATCTTAAACTTGATCGAACGATTCCTAAACCACTCATTCATAATCTCACCCAAGCGAATATTTCCACATTCTATCTGTTAGTTATCAAATCACACTATTAAGAACCGGCGCATGTTTACTACGCACCAATCAGATAATACAATTAAATATGCAACACTTGACAAAAAATATACCACTGTGGTACTATTTTTATGATGAAGTATCAATCTTGTTTTTAAACAAAGTAGAAAAAAGCTATAAACATACCTCAACTATGTATTAACTATTCATTTCTAAATATATTAAATCCTGCAGACAGAAAAAAATTTATTTTCAAACTAATTCTTTTCGATAACGGGCAATTCAACAATAAAATTGGCTCCTTCGCCCGCCTGGTTCTCAACCCACACACTGCCATTCATCACTTTAACCAGATTCTGGACAATATTCAAGCCGATCCCGTGCGAAGAATCCTGAGCTATGCTGTTCGCCCCGGTGTCTTTCGTCATTATCTCTTTCGGCTTTCCGCTGATCCCCGGCCCTTGGTCAACAATCTCGATTCTGGCGACTTTTCCTCCACTATCCTGAACGGCTTTGGAAAAGCACTTTATCGATATTTGCCTCTGCTCCGGAGTATATTTTATGGCATTTGAGATAATATTATCAAACACTCTCTCCAGCTTGGAATTATCGGCAAGCACGATCAGTTCTTCCTGGTTATTTGCCAGGTTCAGTTTGATGCTTTTGTTCATGGCCTTCAGTGTGTTCAATTCCACGGTTCTTTCCAAAGTTTTGTTCACGCTGACTTTGGTCAGGTCAATTTTGAGCCTGCCGCTCTCGAGGTTGTGATTATCCAGCACATCCTTGATGATATTAAAGGCATGGGATGCCGCGTTCTTCGTTGAGCCTATAAGTTTCTTCAACTGGTGCACGGACATATCATTGGCATGAGCACTCATCACCTCAAGATAGTTGAATATGCTCTGCAACGGATTCTTCAGGTCGTGAGCCGTGATTGCAAGAAGGTTCTTGTTGGCGGCATTGATGTCAATGAACTTATCGCGTTCTGCCTTCATTTCCGCCATTTTTTTGGCTATCTGCACGTGATAGAGAATTTTCGCTTTCAGCTCCTTTTCCTTTATCGGCTTCACAACGAAATCGCAGGCTCCGGTCTGATATGCCTTCTCTATTGTTGTCTCGTCGTCCGAATCTAAAGTGAAAATAACAGGTATGGAGCAATATTCCTTTCTCGACCTTAGAAGTTTTGCCATGTCATAGCCGCCGTTTCTCAGCATGGCCATATCATAAAGCATCGCGTCGGGCCGTTTTTCTTCAATATATTCAAATGCTTCAAAACCATTTTTAGCGGTAAGCGGGATAAATCCGGCTTTTTTCACAATTTTTGATACATTTTCCAGGCTCAGCGAATCATCATCAACAATAAGTATATTAATTTCCATCAGTTTACGCTTCCGGTTTTCCGGCATTGATTTTATTAAATTCTAAACTATATGCAAAGATATTGTATCGTATATTTAGGAACAAAGAATTTAATATTACAATAATTAAACCATAAGCAATTGATTCAATTCTCAGCGCGCATCTCTGTAACTATATCATATCTTTGAGGTTACTCATGCCGGCAAGCTGCCGGCTCCGC
>CAZIHB010000395.1:0-2856 GCA_964538535.1 uncultured Hyphomicrobiales bacterium
GGCCATACAAATGCACGGTAAAATGCCTTTTGTAACCCGTCATTCCCCCGCAGGCGGGAATCTGTTGTATTACAAGAACTTACAGATCTCCACCTTCGCGGAGATGACGCCGGGAAAGTGCCGTTGCAGCGGTTTTTTCACAGGCGCGCAGCAGCCCTTGTCCGGCCCGGATTTACCAGGCATCAGCCTTCCCGCCGGCTTTGTTGATCGCCCTGATCCTCTCGATAACCGGCGGATGGGAATAGTTCACGAAGACGTAGAAGGGGTGGGGAGTCAGGTTCGACAAATTGTCGCTCGAGAGCCTCTTCAGCGCCGAGCATATGTCGGCAGGCGAAGTCAGTTCGGCAGCGTAGCGATCCGCCTCGAATTCATGCCGGCGGGAAATCATGTTGGCAAGCACTGAAATGATCATCTCGGCGGGTGAGTATAGAAAGCTGAAAAACACGAGCCCGCAATAGAGCGGCATGTAGCTGAGGTGGAACGCGCGATAAAGCTCCGGCACGCTCATGAAGGCCTGCAGTAGTGCAAACACCAGGCCGGTGTGCACGATACCGATCATCATTCCCTTTTGCACGTGCTTCTTCCTGTAGTGGCCTATCTCGTGTGCAAGCACCGCCGTCAGCTCGGCCGTGGTGTGGCGGGCAATCAGCGTGTCGAAAAGGGTGATCATCTTGTTCCGCCCGAAACCGCTGAAAAACGCGTTGCTCTTGGTTGACCTGCGCGAACCGTCCATCACGAAAACGTTCTTGAGCGGAAATTCTGCCCTGCGTGCAAGCGCGAAAATAGCATCCTTCAGCTCGCCATCGCCGATTGGCGTGAACTTGTTGAAAATCGGCATAATGTACTTTGGGGCAATATATTGCATGGCAAGCGACACGGCCGTCACTCCCGCCCAACCGTAAAGCCACGCGTAGCTGCCCGCGTTGCGAAGCGCCCAGAGAAGCCCCGCGAGGAGCGGCCCACCGAGGGCCGCCCCAAGCAGCATTGTTTTTATCTTGTCAAGAAAGAATGTCTTCCCCGTCATCTTGTTGAAACCATACTTTTTTTCGATCACGAATGCTGACCATATATCATACGGCAGACCGAATATCGACAAACCGGCGGCTATAAGCCCGATATATAGCAGCCCCCGCGTTATTTCACCCGACGCGGCGAACCCGACGAGTTCATCCAGCCACGCGAAACCGCCAAGAAACCAGAATGCAAGAATCAGCATCAGCTGCGGAACGCTCTCGTAGTATGAAAAGATGGTGCGCTCCTTCAGGTATCTCTGTGACTTTTCATACTGCTCCGGCGTGTAAACGCCCTCCCAGCCCGGAGGCAATTCTTTGCTCAGGTGCTTCAGGTTCAGATAATCGCCGGCAGCCTCGATTGCAAAATCAAGTATGATTGCAGCAAGAATAATGATCGCGTATATATTCATGATCAGATCAGCCCCTCGCTGAGCAGAGCTTCCTTGATTTTCTCGTTCATTTCGAACTGGGCTGCAACACTGTTTTCATTGTTCGCCCATGCTTTCACGGCGATCTTTGTCAGCGCTTCCGTCACCTCGGCGATGCCGATTGCCGGCTCGGGTGCTTTCAGGACGTCCGGGCATTCGGAGATGGCGCGGGAGATGGCCGCGCGTGCTTTGCCCCAGTCCTGAGCGTTCGCGATGGAGAAGAAGAGGTCGATCCGTTTGGTAGGCGTTATGGTAAAGTTAGTGATAATGCCGTTGGACAGCACGCTGTTTGGTATGATGATAATTTTGCTATCCACGGTTTGCAGCGTGGTGTTGAACATCTGAATGGCAGTGACTGTGCCGGTGAATGCCTGCACGTTGATCACGTCGCCCACCTTGAACGGCTTGAAGAGGAGTATCAGCACTCCGCCCGCGAAATTGGCCAGGTTGGTCTGCAGTGCCAGGCCGATGGCCAGGCCGGCGGCGCCGATTATAGCCACGAATGATGTGGTTTCTATCCCCACCATTGCAGCCGCGCTGATCAGCACCATGAACATGAGAGCAGCCCTGATAAGGCTGGCAAGGAATGTCTGAATTGAAGGATCGATCAGGCGCACGGCAAAAGCCCTGTGCACCACCTTCATCAATAGCCTGATCAGCCATCGCGCGACAAGGACAAACGCTATGGCGAGTATCCATTTGGGCAGGTAGAGCATTGCCCCGTTCAGAAGCGTGTTGATGTAGTCAAAATTCTTGAACATGATACCTCCTTCGATTTAATCAAACCAACATATAATAAGTTACACCCCGAAACCGCTGTCCCGGAAATCGCCCAATATTTCTGATTTAAGTATAAACCTCTCGATCAAATCGTGCTTGACGCCCGCGATATGCTCGAGTGCACGCGAAAAGATCCCCGCGGGCAGTTCTTTCTGATTTGGTATGTAATCCTTCAGCGTGTTCAGAAGCACCTCGTTGTCCTGAATTTCACCCAGCAGCCTCTGGAATGCCTGCATCTCCCGCAGCACGACGGGATCGAACTCCACGGCGGTCTCGAGGGCTTCCACCATGTACCTGAAATACTTGAAATGCAGCCGCACCTCGTGAATGGCGCCCGGATCGGTCTTGTCCGCTTTGTTCAGCTCCTGCATCAGCAGGTTGTATCTTTCCGCCACGACGCCGAAGACGGTATCGAAATTGATATTGTCATCCGCGGGCCGGCGGTAATCAACCTTGTAGAAAAATAGGAAGTTATCCGTCTCGGCCGGCGATATTTTCGCCACTTTTTTCTGTAGTGAATCTATCGTGGCAAGTTCCCTGGCGATCAGGTCATAATAAAAAAAGTTCAGCTCGGGCATCTTGCGCCGCATTTCCTGCACGAGAAGTATAGTGACCTGTATGTCGCGCAGGCCTCC
>CAZIHB010000396.1:0-2851 GCA_964538535.1 uncultured Hyphomicrobiales bacterium
TATCCACGATACCTTTTATATTGTTTACAAGGCTCTGAAAGCTTTTCTGGTCGGTCGAGAGGTACGAGGATTCGATCAGTATATTCGAGCCCATGTAGTTGGCAATGAACCCGTTCCGCTTGATGGTGTCGATCCTGTTATTCGCCTGTGTGATAGTTCTGTGGGCGTGCATCAGCTGCTGGTTGATAACCTCGATGGCGGATATGTTTTTTTCGGCAAGCCTGGGAATGAAGAATTTATGCATCGATGCAGTTGCTTCAATCTCGTCAAGATATTGCAGGGAGGAGAGGCCGTCTGTTTTGAGCAGATCGAAATCATTGACCGACTTCCTGCTTTTCTGCTCTTTGAAGACGGCTGTGAGCGATTTTTCAAGCGCGAGGGAATATTGAACGAATCTCCGGACCGAAATTGAGCATATTGTAAGCTCTCTTGCCAGTGCCCCCGACATCTCCTCGAGCTCTTCCAGCTCCGGAGCTATCTGAACAGGCAGGTCGGACAGAAAACCGGACAGAGTGATGAGTGATTGCCCCTGGCTTGAACCAATTTTAGCTGCCTGGACAATACCATTAATAGCCAGAAGCTTCAGATCGAGGCTTATGGATTTTAATGCACGGGCACTATGCAGAATCGTTACACCGATGCCAAAAATATCGGTAATATCTGTCTTATACCTGTCGAGAACGTTGCTCAATTTATGATCTCCAATTATTACTTAAGCCGTGCTATCATAAATATCTCGCGGCCGGTGACATCCTCGTAAATCCTTCCGATTCTCTTTTTCAGGGATATACGGCTTCCGAAGAGCCTGAGTAAAATTTTATTCGAGACTCCGAACATCTTCCTTGTGATTCTGTTGTTCGGCCTGTTGCCAGATATTTTAATAATTTCAAAACCCTCCCGCGAGAAGAGAGTGACGAGCGACCTGATGTTATAGTGGAAATAGTGGTTATCAGGCTGAAACCATATCCAGCGCTTCCCGAATATCTTGCGCCAGATGCAGTCGAAGTCGGGCACCCGCACCATGATCACTGCACCGGTCTTCATTATGCCCCTGATTTCCCTTACTGCCGAAACGGGTTCGGGAAAATGCTCGAGTGAGTGCCACATCACGACGGCATCGAACTTCTCTTTCACCTCGGAGATGCTTTTGCATACATCGAGTGCGACGCTGTCGCAATAGGCACGCGAGGTGGCCGATGGTTCCACGCCAAGCGTTGAGTATCCGAACCTGCGCGCACTGTCGATAAAATAGCCTTTGTCGCAGCCGATATCAAGCAGCCTGGCGGGCGGGGATACATATTTCATCAGTGTTGCCACGAGCTCCAGCTGCTCGGTGGAGCGAAAAAGCCGTCTGCGCTCGTTCTCGAGGTGATCACCGGTTGTCAGGGTGTAATTCTCGCTGTAGTATCGCGAAAGGCTCTCCGCGTCGGGAAATTCAGCCAGGTATGCCGCTCCGCAGGAGCTGCAGCGTGCCATGGAAGTGCCGCCGATGTTTATTGTATTTACGCTGCTTTGTGAGCAGATCCTGCATTTATTGTTCTGCTTTTGGCTCATGCTATTCATTAATGTTTGTTTGTACTAAGTTTTTTTGGGTAAAGAGGTCTTTCAGCGGAGTGCTGACAAGCCCGATCGTGCAATACTTCTTCCCGAGGTCTATCATGGATGAGTTGAGTATGGAGAGCACCATTCCAAGCGGCATCCAGAGAGAGTTGTTTGCAAGGTAATTAGATGTGATGTAATTGGTTTGGAAGAATATAACCGAAAAGTAAAACATCGTGCCGAGCAGCCTCCGGGTTGTGTCGTCAAGGCCCGATGACAGACCGGTGTCGCGCAGAAATTTGACGGAAAACCAGAGTGCGGAACCAATCAGGCTGCTGAACGCGAGAAAGCCGAGCACTCCCATCTCTGCAAGCGCGGCGAAGGAGCCGAAATCGCTGAAATATACGCGGCCCTGCGTGATCTCATGGAGATTGCCGAGGCCGATGCCTGTGATCGGGCTTTTATACCATGCCAGAATGGTTTCCCTGCCTGTATTCATCCTGTAGCCGACGGATTCGCCTTCCGTGTAGCCACTATGTTCGCTGCCGCCTGAAAGCACGCCGCCGATGCGCTGCCCGAACAGCTCGAGCACGCTTATCTCGGCATAATCCTTCACGAAATAGTCGGCAGTGAAGACAAGAACCGTTGCTATCACGAGGAAAGAGGCTGTTTCCTTTAACGCTTTTCGCTTCTCGAACGAGTAAACGCAGAGCATTATCAACACTATGCCCAATACGGCAGTGAGCGAGAAAGTGAGAAAAGTGGCGACAATGCAGCACACGGCCGCAAGGCCGGTCCAGAATTTTGATTTTAAGAAAGGCTTGCTGCCATTGATAAAAGGTACCAGAAGCAGGATCAGAATAAACAGGTTGAAAAGAGCAAAATGGGACGGTTCGGTGAATATTGAAGTTGCGCGGAAGAACTTCTCGAACGAGAGGCTCAGCTGGCCGAAATCTTCCATCGACTCGAAGAAGCCGCGGTTCTTCAGGCTCTCGTTTGTGTACTCGATCCAGGCAAGGGGCAGGTCGAAAGCCCTTGCCACGATCTGGTAAACGCCGAAGATGTTAAGCGGGATGCTCAGGCCCAGCCAAAGTTTCAATCCTTTATCCCAGATTGAGCGCTTGATAGGGTAGGAAAACGCCAAAAATCCGAATGAGACGAAAAACAGGAAGTGTGCTGATGATTTGATGTATTGCCCCATCATCGAGCGGGAAGCCAGCAGCAGGGGATAAAAACCCGAGATCACCGCTGCAAGCACCATCCCGATGATTGAAATCAAGACTGGATTGATTGCTATCTTTAGCTTTTCGCC
>CAZIHB010000397.1:0-2847 GCA_964538535.1 uncultured Hyphomicrobiales bacterium
CTTCACACGCTTTTGCTTTTTTTCTTCTGGCTGACTGGAATAGTGTGGGTGGCCACGCGGATGCCCTTTAACGTGAAAAATGACGGGCTGCTGCTTGTTATTTTCCTGCTTATAAGCGGGCTGATTTATTTATTCATGCTCGCGCACAAGAATGGCGGCTTGATATTCATGCTTGAGAGCCTGTCGAAAATAAAATTGTTGAATTTCGTTACAAAACGGCTTGGCAGAAAGAAAGAATTTCTGGCAAGAGTGGACACGCTGATCAGGGAGTTCTATAATGAAAGGCCGAGAGCATTTGCCCGCGCGCTTGGGTATAACTACATCTCGAGGGTGTTAGCCTCGCTTGAGTACTATTATATACTGAAAGCCGTGGGCATTAATATTACGTTCTTCGAGGCAATCTACATTAACGCGGCGTCTTCACTCGTGATCAATATTCTTTTTTTCATGCCTTTTGCCCTCGGCACCAGGGAGGGAGGGCTTTGCTGGTCCCTTCAGGGCCTGGGCATCGAGCCTGTCACGGGTGTATATGTTGGTATAGTTAACAGGATCAGGGAATTCTTCTGGGTGCTGATCGGCCTGCTGCTGATTCAGTTCGGCGGCAACAAAAAGGACGTCTCCGGAGGTGACCTGATGAACATGATGGAGGCAAAGGATGCAGTTTAGTGCATTGATGTTTGATTTTGGCGGCACGATCGACACCGATGGGGTCCACTGGAGCGAATTATTCTGGACTGTCTATGAAAGCTTCAACGTACCTGTTGGCAAGCCTGACTATGAAAAAGCGTATGTCGAGGCAAATAATTACCTCGACAAGAGCGGAATAGCCGGCAGGATGACGTTTCATGAAATGCTCGAGATAAAGATCAGGAAGCAATTAAGCTATCTTATCAAAACGAGAAAGCTTCACCACGGAATTTACAGGGAAAGGCTCGCGGCCGACATGGCCGGCGCCTGCTATTCACGCGTGAGGGCAAACATCGAGGACAAAAGGCGCGTGTTCCACAAGCTCTGCATGAAGTCGAAGCTTGGCGTAGTGTCGAATTTCTACGGGAACATGGCCGCGGTGCTGAAGGAGTTCGGAATATCAGAGTATTTCAGCTTCGTGGCGGACTCCGCGGCGGTCGGCTTCAGCAAGCCTGACGAAAGGTTATTCATGACGGCGTGCAAGATGGCGGGTTGCCTGCCATCGCAGGCAGTGATGATCGGTGATTCCTACGGCAGGGATATCGTTCCCGCCAAGAGGTGCGGCATGGGCACAGTGTGGCTGAAGGGCCGCAGCTGGCGTGAAGAACCCGAATCCGCCGGTGCGGATTATATTATCTCTTCGCTTGGAGAGATTGAGAGAACTTTATTTTTTGAATCATGATAAGGTATTGCTATGGTATTGTCAGAGACAATGCCGTGGCGGTTTTATTAGTGAAATAACCGAATCAGCATGGCGGGGCGTTTCATCCCCCCTGTGCCTGATCGAAATGGAGATGAAATGGAAAAAATGGACATTAGAAAAGCAGAAGGCAAACTTGGCGTGTTGATTGTCGGCATTAACGGTGCCGTTGCAACCACTTTTGTTTCAGGCGTCTTGGCAGTCCGCAAGGGATTGAGCAAGCCGATCGGGTCGTTAACGCAGATGGCCACGATCAGATTGGGCAAGAGGATAGATAACAATTTCCCGATGATCAAGGATTTCGTTCCTCTCGCGGGGCTTGACGACATAAGCTTCGGCGGATGGGACGTCAGGCAGGACAACTGCCTCGAGGCGGCAAGAATCAACAGGGTGCTTGAAGAAAAGGACATAGACGGCATAAAGGACGAGCTGGCAGCCATTCAGGCCATGCCGGGCGTATTTGAGAAAAAATACTGCGTGAACCTGAAAGGCGATTACGTCAAGAGCGCGTCAACAAAATATGACCTGATGGAAATGCTGCGCTCAGATATCCGGAATTTCAAGAAGGATAACAATTGCAACAGGATCGTGGTGATATGGTGCGGCAGCACTGAAGTATTTCTTCAGCACAACCCCGTTTACGACAGCATCCCAAGCATGGAAAAGGCCATGAAAGAGAACCATCCGGCAATAGCGCCAAGCATGCTCTATGCTTATGCCGCGATATCGGAGGGGGCCCCGTATATCAACGGCGCACCTAACCTGACAGTCGATATCCCGGCAATAGTCGAGCTATCGAAGAAGATGAAAATGCCTATAGCCGGCAAGGACTTCAAAACAGGCCAGACCATGATGAAGACGGTGCTCGCCCCAATGCTGAAGGCAAGGATGATCGGCCTGGAAGGATGGTTCAGCACGAACATACTCGGCAACCGCGACGGCGAAGTGCTTGATGATCCTGATTCATTCAAGACAAAGGAAGAGAGCAAGCTCTCGGTGATTGACAGCATACTTCAGCCCGAGCTCTATCCGGAGCTCTACAAGGATTATTACCACAAGGTAAGGATCAATTATTATCCCCCGA
The DNA here is from genome assembly GCA_964538535.1 of uncultured Hyphomicrobiales bacterium. GTDB lineage: Bacteria > Bacteroidota > Ignavibacteria > Kapaibacteriales > UBA2268 > CAZIHB01. The sequence goes on from CAZIHB010000397.1 coordinate 2,472, forward strand.
AGGGCGACAACAAAGAAAGCTGGGACAATATTGATATTTTCGGCTGGATGGGCTATCCCATGCAATTGAAGATCAATTTCCTCTGCCGCGATTCCATCCTTGCAGCCCCGATATGCCTCGACCTGGTGCTCTTCATGGATCTGGCCCGGAGGGCAGGATTCAGCGGCATTCAGGAATGGCTGTCGTTCTATTTCAAGAGCCCGATGCACTCGCAGGATGTTGTGCCCGAGAATGATCTATTCATTCAGTTGATGAAGATGAAGAACACCCTTAGACTTATGATGGGCGAGGAAGTGGTCACTCACGTTGACGGCGACCACTGGCAGAAGTAATTCAGCAGAAATTATGATGATAATATATAAGCAGTTATAGCCGG
>CAZIHB010000398.1:0-2843 GCA_964538535.1 uncultured Hyphomicrobiales bacterium
GTTAAGGGCCGCCTGATTGCATTTACGCTCGGGGCCCGGGGAATTTCATCGAGACTGGCCGCTATTAAAAACGGCGCGCCTTTTATTTATGTGGTGCCTGACGGATTTCCACCTACAGCGCAGATGCAGCCGACATATTCGGACTATCTGAACGCGATTGGGGAGAAAGATTAATGATGCTTTTCGGGGTGGCGGGCAATCCCGTATTGCACAGCCTGAGTCCCGGTATATTTCATCGGTTGTGCCTCAGGGCCTGCATAGAAGCAAAATATGCAAGGATTCATGGCGGCTCGGTTGAGTCTGTGTTTGATTTTTGCCGGGTGCACCAAGTGAGGGGAATTAATGTTACTTCTCCCTTCAAGGGGGCCGCGCTCGGGCTCTGCCGGGACATTTCTGCCGAGGCGGCTGCAACCGGAGCAGTAAACACGGTTTGCTTCGGCAATGAAATTCGAGGCGTTAACACTGATATCCTTGCTCTGCGGGAAATAGCCGGCAGAATTCCTGCATCGGCTGATGCGTTGATTATTGGCGCGGGTGATGTGGCAAAGTCAGCAGCCTGTGCCCTGGCAGAGAAAGGGATAAAGTTCAGTGTGGCGAACAGGACGGAAGAAAAAGCCCGGATTCTTGCCGCGGAATTTTCCTGCGGTATGCTGGCCTTGGATGAAGCAATCGCGGTGATGAATGAGTTCGGAGTGATAATAAGCCTTATACCCGGTGATTCCGGCATCTATGGCGGCTTTCGCCCGGACGAGGGGCAGATGCTAATTGATGCGGCATATCACCACACTATGCTTTCCGGCCTTGCAGAAAAAGCAGGGGCCGTGTATATCGGAGGAATGGAATGGCTTATCCGCCAGGCCTTGCATTCATTTAGAATACTAACGGGAACTGTTCCGCCTGCCGGGAGTTATGATGATATAGCGCGGTATCTTGATCACGAATCAAGAAAACGGCCTTTATCCTTGGCGCTCATCGGCTTCATGGGGGCAGGAAAGACCACTTCAGGCAGGAAGCTCGCCGGGATCATCGGCTATGAATTTCTTGATTTGGATGATATAATAGAAGAATCCGGAAGCTCTATTGAAAGTATTTTTTTCCGGCACGGGGAAAGTGAGTTCAGAGACGTTGAAACAAGAGCATTGAAGTCTGTTGCTGAGAATCTTCCATCCCGAAGAATAGTACTTGCCTGCGGCGGTGGAATAATCGAGAGGGAAGAAAATCTTGAGCTGCTGCGCAAATTCGATTGTGTTGTTTACCTCTTCTCCGGGTTCGATTGCTGCGCCGGGCGGATACAGGGCGGTGGAAGCAGGCCGCTTGCCGCGGATTTATCCCGGGCTTTCGGAATATATGCCTCACGGCTTGGGAGGTATTACGCTGCGTGCGATTTGGCTTATATCAATGATTCAGATTCAGATGCCGCGGCTCGAGGGCTTGCCGGGGAGATCGAAAGGCTTAGTCCATCCTGATGATTTTCGCGCTCTTGGGGATTTTGAAGGAGAACGGCTTGTCATAGGCCGGATTAATCGCGTATTCAATGTCACTTATCGTAATGGTGCCTTTGGCAAACTTTATTACGATTGTAGTTGGCATGGAGAATCCGTCGATTTCTTTGTAATCCTTATAGAACACGTTGAGCACAGTCTCGTTGCTGATGTTTTTGCGTTGATATTGATCAATACGCATCATTTTGGAATCAGTTAGGAGAAATTCGGCCGTGCTGTCGGGCAGAATATTCTTAAACAGCCTGCCACTGCCCGAATAATTTTTCTGCAGGATATAATCATTTGGGCTGCCTGCCTGTTCGGCCCTGATCAGGCTGACGAGGTCACCATAGGATATGTTCATCTTCGCAGCTTTTCTCAGATTTTCACTGCTCGGGGTTCCCTCGAACAGAACGCTTTCCATCATGTTGTAGAATGAAAACCTGTCGGGCGTGGCAAAAAGCCTTCCGAACGAGATGCCCAGCGGCCCCGTGATGACCAGCGAGATGGAATCCCCGGATGCGATGCGCATATCAGCCGAAGCCGCAGCGCTTAGCTCAGGCATATCGAAAGTGATGCCTGCCCGCAGCGAGAGGTTTTTAAGGCCTGATTTCCTGAGATTCAGAATTGGCAGCGGAGCTTCACTTTTCACGCCTTTCAGCGTGGAATCGACAGATGCGCCCGCAAGGGGCGGGTCGTTTTTCTGCATTTTGCCGAAGGAACACGATTGCACTAAAGTGAGCATCAACAATAGAGATATATATAATCTTTTCATACTCGGGCCGAATCAGGGACAATATCACAAAACCAATGATGCAAATTAGCATTTATCGGCCTTTTGGCAAAACCGTCAAAAATCATTGCAATTTGAGAGCCTGATTACCTAAGTTGCGGAAAATTTTCAGCCGGAATTGTTATGGATTCAATAAAACGGGAAAGAGCCGCCTGGTATCTCTATGATTGGGCAAACTCAGCATTTCCCACCACAGTCATCACGGTTTTTATCGGCCCTTACCTTACGGCCGTCGTGAAGAATGCGGCCGGCCCGCGCGGAATGGTTGATATTCTGGGCATACCAGTGGCCGCCGGTTCATATTATCCTTACGTCGTTTCCCTCTCCGTTCTGCTCCAGCTGTTCCTGCTGCCTGTTCTCGGTGCCATTGCCGACTATACACGCAGGAAAAAGCTCATCATGATGATCTCGGCATATATTGGTGCCATTGCAACCATGGGGCTTTATTTCCTGAACGGGAGCAATTATAATCTTGGCGGTTTGCTTTTCCTCACGGGCAATCTCGGGTTCGCAGCATCGGTCGTGATGTACAATTCCTTCCTCGCCGATATTGCTCCGCCGGAGGAACG
>CAZIHB010000399.1:0-2843 GCA_964538535.1 uncultured Hyphomicrobiales bacterium
AATGTTGGGACAAATCCGGGCGAAGCGGTCATACTATCAAGATTATACATTAGATTTCTGCCAACGTCATATACTTTCAAAACGTTGGAGTTGCTCTCCAACTCCTTGGAGCTGCTATAATAATTCCGGCAATTGAATGCAAGGTACTTTCTATCGGGGGAAATCCTCATTCGTGAGCAGATAGCTCTGTATGACCCGAAAATTGTTTTAATTACGCTTCCAGTCTGATAGTTTACTAAATCTATTAACCCACAGTCCCCGACTGCGTTGTAATAATCGGAATAGCCAAAATTGAAATTCAGGTAAATGCAGTCGCTCTCTTTGTCGATTATAACCTCGGCTCTTTCGCTACCCTTGTGAACGCCGCAGTCCACAACTTTGGAATAATTGAAATTAAGAACACCTTTCGTGTATTTTGCCAGTCTGTAACCGTGGTCATGAGAAAACCCCTCTCCCTGCTGTGAGGCAATAACAAGTACATCTGATTTTTCATCATAATCATAGCTCAGGCAGGAATCCTCCCGGCTCTTGAATTCTTTTTCCACTTCTCCGCTTTTCGCGTTGATCTCTCTGAATATGCCGTTTCTGCCGCCGGTGAATATCTTCGTGCCGTCCGCGGAGTACCGAAAGAACACAATAGATGTGTCGCTGAAGGAACTTTCCCTGTATTCGCCTTTATCAATCCAGCTCTGAACCTTCGGCTCCGGTTTTGCATTTGCAGCGGCCGTGGAGGCCGAAAGAATAAGTAATAAAGTCAGGATGTGCCTGATCATGATAGTCCTCATACTAATATATTTTTGAAATTTGAATGCACAGTTCAACATTGTACAAATCACCGTACTTATAAGACACTTGAAAGTGCCGATCGTCCGAAAGTATTTTTGTAATTTGATAAATTAATCAAAAATATAGCAAATATGCTTTTTTGCAAGGATATAGGAAAGAAACAATGAGAATATGATTATATTATCGAGGCGATGATATTGCAGGGCCGTGGCAGCTTTTCAAAATTTTTCAAAATAGGAAAATTTCCAGCCGGGTTGCCGTGCATTTATTTTTCTCAAAATTTCAAAAGATATCTATAAAACCGAATAAAAAATCCCGCCGGGGCGGGATTCTATAAGCATTGCAAATTTGGGTGCAGCCTTCTACGCGAAACTGATGTCTGCCTTGCTGATATAATCAACAGATTTTTGCATCAAAAGATACATCACGGTGTCGTCGCCGACAAATGGCACATGCTCGCGGAGGCCTGCCACGAAGCGCTCCAGCGCGGGTGATGACTTGAGCGGCCTGCGGAATTCAAGAGCCTGTGCCGCGTTGAAAAGCTCGATGGCGAGCACTTTCTCAAGGTTATTCATCACGATGAAGGATTTCGTGGCGGCATTGGCGCCCATGCTGACGTGATCCTCCTGACCCTGCGATGACTCTATCGAATCGGTAGAGCAGGGCATGGTGAAAGCCTTGCTCTGGTTGACTATTGCCGCCGCGGCATACTGCGGGATCATGAAGCCGGAGTTCAGGCCGGGATTGGCAACGAGGAAGGAAGGAAGGCCGCGCTTGCCGCCAATCAGCTGGTAGATTCTCCTCTCGGATATATTCCCGAGCTCGGCAACAGCCATGGTGAGAAAATCAAGCGTGATGGCCAGCGGCTGGCCGTGGAAGTTGCCCGCGGAGACAATCACGTCTTCATCCGGGAAGACGTTGGGATTATCCGTGACTGAATTCACTTCGATTTCAAACACGCTCCTGCAATAAGCTATCGCGTCCTTGGTGGCTCCATGCACCTGGGGCATGCACCTGAATGAATAGGGGTCCTGCACGTGGGCCTTTGGCCTGACGATCAGTTCGGAGCCCTCGAGTAGCTTTCTCATGCGCGCGGCAGTCTCGAGCTGTCCCTTGTGCGGCCTGGCAAGATGCACAAGCTCGTTGAACGGTTCGGGGCGCCCGTCGAATGACTCGAGCGAGATGGTGCCGATAATGTCGGCAAGCTTGGAGAGGCGTTCGGCCTTCAGGATCAGCCAGGTGGCGTAGGCGCTCATGAACTGCGTGCCGTTGAGCAGGGCGAGTCCTTCCTTGCTTTGCAGCTCGATGGGTTCCCAGCCGAATTTCTTATTTATTTCTTCACCGGAGTATTTTTTGCCAAGGTGATTGACTTCGCCAAGGCCGATTAGCGGCAGCGAGAGATGAGCCAGCGGGCAAAGATCGCCCGAGGCGCCGAGTGAGCCCTGCTGAAAGACCACGGGAAGCACGCCGTTATTGAAGAAATCAACTAAGCGCTGCACGGTGGCAGGCTGCGCGCCGGAATTACCGTAGGAAAGAGATTGAATCTTCAGGAGAAGCATGATACGGACTATTTCGGAGGGCACTTCCTCGCCCATGCCGCAAGCGTGCGACATGACGATGTTCCTCTGCAGGGCGGCAAGTTCGTCCGGGGAGATGCTGCGGTCGCAGAGAGAGCCGAATCCAGTCGTGACGCCATAGACGGGCACGTGGTTGTCCTTCATCTTGGAATCGAGGTATGCCCTGCACTTTTCAATTTTCTGCTTCGCGGATTGGGAGAGATCAAGCTTGATATTGGAATTAAGAATGTTATATATTTTTTCAAACGTCAAATGCTCGCTGCTGATATGGTGAACATCCATCAGACTGCGCTCCTGATAAGTTTATAAAAATCAAAAATCATCGATGCAAATTACGGCGGAAAGGGGAAATGAGGAAATTATTGTTGAAAAGCAGGAACGCGGAAAGCCATGACATAATTTTACTTTTTCGGCAGTTAAGTAATTATATTAGCCCCCTAAATAATTGTACTAAATTGCAACAAATTTAGGGAGCAGAAA
>CAZIHB010000400.1:0-2831 GCA_964538535.1 uncultured Hyphomicrobiales bacterium
ATCGTTATCTGTCGGAATAAGTATATGGCTGCCATAAACAAGCCTTCTTGGCTGCACGTCCATTGCTTTCAGCACGAAATAGCCGTACTTTGTGGGTATCAGCCGGGGATAAACCTCACCGGTCTTCAGGGTGAACATCGCCTCTTCAATAGGCCTTTGGATTTTACCCGAAGTCAGGTAGTTAACGATCACGCCGCCCATCATAGCAGAGGCTTTATCATCCGATAATTCTTTCGCCACCTGCGCAAATGGCTCACCCGCCTGCACTCTCCTGAGCGCGGTGCTCGCGCGGTTATATGCATCGAGCGTGTCCTTGTTGGGCGATTGCATGAAAGTGCAAAGAATGATCGCGATTTTCACTTCTTTTTCCCTCAGCTTCAGCATTTCCTCTACTTTGGGGTCGGTAAGTTTTTTCTCGAAGAAAAATGACTCGGCAAGTATTCTGCGATTCTGATCGATATCGGCTATGACGGCGGAATCTTTGTCGAATCCGCGGCTTTCTGCATCCTTGACTTTGAGCCTGTAGTTCACGTAGAGATTTAAGAAGTCTGCCACACTGTCCTTTGGCACGTCAGAAAGCTGAACATTCTTTCGATTCATGTTCTTTCTGAATGCTTTTTCCAAATCGTCGAAAGTAATCTTTTCTCCTGCCACTTCTGCCAGCACCCTGCCGCTTGCCGCTGGTGCCGCGTTTTCAGTTTTCTGTCCCTTCACGGCTTTTTCTGCTTTCTTGACGGGCTTCGCACTCAACATGGGCGCCGCCATCAACGCTAAACCGATAAAAATACAGCCGAATTTTTTCATTGGTAAATCCCTTAGTAAATTGTCCTGTATATATTACTTGTTCAAAACTGTCCGGATCGTTAATTTTTATTGATAAAAATCAAATATACTTTATTTTTCGATCTTATACAATTACAATCCTTTGGCTACAAGCCCTTCGCTATAAGCCTGTCGGCAATGTTGCAGATATTTCCGGCGCCGAGAGTGAGCAGCACGTCTCCCTCGCGCAATATGCCCTTCAGCTCGCCGAGAAGCGACGACATTGCCGGGACGTAGTGCACGTTCTTGTGGCCGAACTGCTGCGCCGCGTCGGCTATCAGCTTGCCCGTCACTCCCTCGATCGGCTTTTCGCGCGCGGGGTAAACGTCAGTCACCACGAGCACGTCGGCCTCGTCGAATGCCTGGCCGAATTCCCTGTATAGGTTCTTCGTGCGGGTGAAAGTGTGGGGCTGAAATACGCATACTATCCTCCTGTTCCACCCGCCGCGAGCCGCGCTCAATGTGGCTTTCACCTCGCTGGGGTGGTGTGCGTAGTCGTCAACCACCAGCACGCCATCTACTTCGCCCTTTATGTCAAACCTGCGGTAAACACCCGTGAATTCTGCAAGAGCTGCCGATATTATATCGAATTCTATCCCGAGCTTCCTCGCCACGGTGACGGCGGCAAGAGCGTTCTTGATGTTGTGCACACCGGGAATGTTTATTTTCAGGCGGCCGAGCCTGTTGTTTTCCTCCAGCACGTCGAATTCCGAGCTTTTGCCCTCGCACGTGATGTTCTCCGCCCTGTAGTCACAATTCCTGGATAAGCCGTAGCTCACGATTTTCTTGTTTATGCCGCTCAGTATATCCTTTATGCCGGGATCATCCAGCCCGACGGCAACGAAGCCGTAAAACGGCACTTTATTGGCAAATTCCGTGAAGGTCGATTTTATATCGTTGAAATCCTTATATATATCCAGGTGCTCCGGCTCGATATTATTGACAACGGCAATCGTGGGCGCCAGCTGCAGGAAAGACCTGTCGAATTCGTCTGCCTCCACGAGAGTCCATTCGCCCCTGCCCATCCTGGCATTAGTGCCGCCAAAATCTCTCAGCCTGCCGCCGACTATGACTGTCGGGTCGATGCCGGCCTTGATAAGTATCAGGCCTATCATGGAAGTGCTCGTGGTCTTGCCGTGTGTGCCGGAGACCGCGAGGCAGTAGTTCAGCCTGGAAACCTCCGCGAGCATCTCGGCCCTGCGTATAAGTGGAACGTTCTTCAGAAGGGCTTCCTGGGTCTCGGGATTCTCCGAGGGATTGACCGCGCTGGAATAAACAACAACCTCTGCCCCTTTTATATTTTCAGCCTTGTGGCCGATATATATTTCAGCCCCGAGCCTGGCAAGGTAATCCGTGTTCTCGGACTGCACAAGATCCGACCCGCTCACCGAAAACCCCTGGTTTATCAAAATTTCCGCAATGCCGCTCATGCCGATGCCGCCAATGCCGACGAAGTGGACTCTTTTAATTGTTGAGAACATCTCGCTATCCTTATATATTTTTCCAAGATTTTATCTTATTCGTAAAGTTCCGGCCGGCGGTCGAGAAATATATTATTAAGGCTGTTGAAGGATTTATTTCTCGTTGCCGCGGGCTCAATTTCGGCAAAAATCACTTCCTCGCTTTCCTTGCCCGCGCCTGCAATCGGCTCGCCCGTGAAGGAATAAATCGTGGACATCCCGTTGAAGTAGAGATCCTCGCCGTTTCGGCTTTCAGAGCCCGTTCTGTTAGCCACTGCAAGATACACTTTGTTTTCAAGCGCGCGCGACGGCGTGGAAATATGCCATACTTTCGTCACAAGGTTGGCAGGGCACACTATGAGATCCGCCCCGCGCAGCGCCAATGTCCGTGCTGCTTCCGGGAACCTCCAGTCGTAGCAGATCATCGGCCCGATATTCACATCCTTTTCCTCCCACCTGACAACGAAAAAGCCCGTGTCGCCCGGATCGAAGCAATTTTTTTCTTTGTAGAATAGGTGGCTCTTCCTGTAAACCCGGCTTTTGGCCGCA
>CAZIHB010000401.1:0-2826 GCA_964538535.1 uncultured Hyphomicrobiales bacterium
CCTTTCAAAAAATTCTTATTTTTGAGTTTATTCAACCGGGCAATGGGCGGGAGTATCACTATTGATAAAACATATATTTACCGTTGAAAGGCTTGCCATTGAGCTTGGCGGGCTGACGGGCGGGGTGATCGAGGAATGTTTCACGCAGGACAAGGACTCCTGCGAGATCATAATCAGGCAGGGCAGGGAATTCAAATGCCTGCATTTTTCCGTGGCAGGCAACATGGCAGCAATGTTTGTCCGTAAGCATTTTTCGAGGGCAAGGAAAAACACCCTCGACATATTGCCGGATCTGCAAGGGGAAACGATTCAAGAAGTGAAGGCAGTTCCCGGGGAGAGAATTATAAAGATTGAAATGATTCACACGGATATTTATGCCATCCTGTTCGGCGGGGCGCTAAGCAACCTTGTCGTGACGACAAAAGCAGGCCGGATAATAGACGCGCTCGAGAATAACGGATATGAAGCCGGCACCGGATTCTGCATCAAAAGATCAAGCTTCAGGTCAATAGATGAATTCGAAAGCAGCACGCCGATCCTGAACGTGATAGCAAAGTGCGACCTGTTTCTTGGCAAGTACTACGCGGCAGAGCTATGCTCGCGGGCGGGGATTGACCCTGAACAACCTTTGAAGGATGTTCAGGCACCGCTCAGGGATAAAATAAAAAGATATGCAGAGCAGATTCGGAGCGAATGCCTTGCATCATCAGAATTTTACCTGTTGCACGATCCCTGCGGCGTGGATTTCCTGAGCCTGATTCCTCTCAGTGCATTTCCGGAAATTTCCGCTAAATTCGACACTCTGAGCGAGGCCATCGGAAGGCATTTTGTCGGCAGCATCGTGGCCGGCGAGTTCGAGCCCGCAAAGCGAGGAATGCTAAAGATAATTGATGCCTTCATTCACAAGCTGGGCAAGAACATCGAGGCTACCTCCAAGATCGATGAGGCTCGCCGGAGAGCGGATGATTACAGGATGACAGGCGAAATGCTTCTTTATGCCTCGAACGGCAAATCAAAGCACGGCACTGAAATAGAGCTCGAAGACTGGGCCGGGCAGAAGAAATTGATAAAGCTCGATCCGAAACTGAACCTGATTGAAAACGGTGAAAAGTATTTCCGGAAAGCCGCGAAAACCACCGAAGATATTAAAATCAGGAAAAAAAGGCTGCCGGGGATGCTAAAAAAAATGGAAGAAGCAGGCGAATTGAAGGCTATGGCCGAAGAGGCCCAAACAATAAAAGAAATTGACAAGATTAAGGATAAATGGCAATTACTATCGGGGAAAAAAATGCAGGGCGAAGAGATAAAAACGGAAGAGAAATTTAGAAAATTCGAACTTGGCGAGGGATTCGTTGTTTACGTGGGCAAAAATTCGGCCAATAACGACGAGCTGACCATGAAATTTGCCAAGCCTCACGACATGTGGATGCACGCCAGGGGGACGAGCGGCTCTCATGGCGTGGTGCCGCTGGAAAAGGACCGCAAGCTGCCAAAGAATATTCTTAAGGCTGCCGCGGAGATAGTGGCGTATTATTCTGGCGCGAGGAATGCTAAATACGTGCCAGTCTGCTACACGAGGAAGATGAACGTGAAGAAGTTCAAAGGAGCAGCGCAGGGTGCCGTTACTATAAGCAGGGAAGAGATCGTGATGGTGGAGCCGCGCCTTCCCGAGGGCAAGGAATAGCAGCAACCGGATTCATGGAGTTCGCTATGCAGCGAGCCGGCTTGGCAGCCCGGCCGGGCTGCGAGCCACTGATGCAAAATTATTTATCTTGCATCAATAAGAAAAAATCAGTATGATGTCTTTTGATATTAATGCATTGCTTTAAGTACGAGTTTTCCGGTTTGTCAAATACAATGGAGAAAAGTATGAGGATCAGAATTTTCGTTTTAGCATTTGCATCAATGATGCTGGTTGCATCATGCGGCCCCTCCAAGGAAGTAAAAGATGCCATGAAGGCCGTTGAAGTGGCGGGCAAGGCAGGCCAGGCTGCCGAAAAGAACGAGGAATACCGCAAGGAATTCGAGAAGCGGAGAGACGAGAGGATCAAGAAAGGCGACACTCTTGCCTTGAACTACAAGAAACTCCAGGAATACCTGCCGGCATCGATATCAGGCTATCAGGCAGAAGAGCCGACGGGAGAGAGCATGAACATGACAGGCTTCACGCTCTCGAATGCAAAGAGGCTCTACAAAAATGGAGACACAAGAATTGAAGTAGAGCTCGTGGATTACATTCAATCCTACGATGCCATGATGGGCGTGTCTTTCTGGATTAACATGAATCTGACCGTGGAAAATGATCAGGGGTACTCGCGCGTATTCAACCCGAACGTGCCGTACTCGGCAGGATTCGAGGAATACAAGAAGAACGGGAAAAACGCTTCAGTTATGTATATTCTCGGCGGCAGGTTCTGGCTGCATATTGAAGGAAACAATCAGGAAAACACCGACCTTGTGAAATCAATAGCCCAAGGCATGAAACTGAAGGAGCTGGCCGAGCTATAGAGCCGTGAGGCCTTGCGCCGGGCAGATCAATAATTATCAATGCCGCGATGAAGTACGCTGAGTCGCGGCATTGTCATGTTTAGGGCCCGCAACCGGAAAAATAAAGAGCCGGGGGGCTTTGTTTCCCACCCGGCTCCTGGCAGTGCGCGGGGAGCGCTTATATATTTAGTCTGATTGATCAGTTCTGCTCTTATCCCATCCCTCTCTTTATTACTAAGACACATGAAAACACCGATCGACTAAAAAAATTTTCCAAGAACTCGATAATTAACAAAAATGTAACCTGAGGGCTCTTCAACAGCCTTTGAGTTTTTGGCA
>CAZIHB010000402.1:0-2815 GCA_964538535.1 uncultured Hyphomicrobiales bacterium
CTGGACAATTCCAAGCACGGCAGATTGAATGAATGTCATTCTTTTTTACCTTATTATAATGCTCAATAATTTATCGGCAAAATTAAAAAAAATCCCGTAAAAAAAATTGCCCGCGCCGAAACAGACGGGCTGTTTCGGGAGCGAACTCCATATTAAGCCGATAAACCTGATGTTTGGGCAAAAAAGATTATTATTTTAACTAATATTGAAAATTACGTACTTTTACTTAGATATTAGTTCTTGATATCAACTATTTTGCATTTGTAAGTATTTATGTATCATAACTAACAGTTTAATATGTTAGAATTCGATAAAAACAGCTACAAAGAGTCTATCGTGTTTATGGTAGCAAAATCTTACAGGCTGCTGAACAAGGTTCTGGATTCGAGATTCGACCAGACGGTGCACAACGTCACGCCTGAGCAGTGGCCTATCCTGAATTGCCTTTGGATTGAAAACGGTCTTAACCAGCAATCCATTGCCGATTATTGCGACAAGAACAAGGCATCTATCACTTTCCTGCTTGACCGTCTCGAGAAAAAGAAAATGATAATCCGGAAAGTTGATAAACGCGACAAACGCAACAAGATGATTCATCTTACGCCCCGCGGGAAAAAGATTCAAGACGAATTGCTCGTTATAGCAAGCAACACGTTTGATATCGCTTTGAACGGCATCACGATGGAAGATCTTAATACCTGCCGCTGTGTGCTCAACAAGCTTATCGACAACCTTCAGGACTACAACAGGCAGAGAAAAGAGCTGGAAGCCTGAATGGAAGAGAGCTGACAGCCCCGAGCCCGGGATCCCCGGACGCCAGCCGGGGATGAGAGCCAAGGCTATGCCCCCATTTCGGTTATTTTCCTGTAAAGAGTCCTTTCGCTGATTCCAAGAGATTCGGCGGCGAGCCTGCGGTTCCCGCCGTATTTTTTTAGCGCGTGATTGATCATTTTTCTTTCCAGTTCGCCCAGGTTGAGATCTTCCAGCGATTCTATCAACTCGTCGGCGGTGGGAAGCTCCTGCACCCCGTAGAAGCTGTCTTTATCCTCGTGTGATGCCGTTGCGGCTGCATACTTTATTTCCGTCACCTCGGCCGATATTGAATCCATTTTGCTCTTTATCTCGGCCATGTCAGTCCTCAGCTCGAGCAGTGTGCGGAATATGAGGCTAAGCTCCATGTTGCCGCTTTCAGTGGTTCTGGAGACCTGAACGAGAGACTGCTCTTTTTCCTGGGGTGTGAAGTTATACGCGGGAAGAGCGGGGGGAATGTATTTTCTGATCAGTTCGGCATCGATATATGCCCCCTTCTCAAGTGTTATAATCGATTCAATCATGTTGCGCAGTTCCCTGACGTTTCCCTGCCATGGCAGGCTTTTCAGTATGCTTATCGCATCAGGGGATATGCCCGTGAATTCCACCCCGATTTTTTCGGCTACTTTTTCCGAGAAGTAATCTATCATGAGCGGGATGTCCTCAGTGTGTTCCCTGAGCGAGGGCAGCTTGATATGCACCGAGTTCAGCCGGAAAAACAGATCCTGGCGGAAAGTACCTTTCTGGACGCTGTTTTCAAGGTTCCTGTTCGTGGCGGCAATCACCCTGACGTCAATTTTCTTTATCGCCGGCGAGCCGAGCTTTGAAAACTCACCGCTCTCGAGCACCCTCAGCAGCTTCACCTGAGTGCTGAAGGGCATTTCTCCTATTTCATCGAGGAAAATCGTACCTTTGTGCGCCGACTCAAAGAATCCGACTCTTGATTCGTTCGCGCCGGTGAATGCCCCGCGCTCGTGGCCGAAAAGCTCGCTCTCGAGCAGCGTCTCGGGGATGGCCCCGCAGTTGACGCTGACAAAGGGCATCTTTTTCCTCAGGCTGAGCCCGTGAAGCGCGTTAGCAAATACTTCCTTGCCCGTGCCCGTTTCGCCGGTGATAAGAACGGTGAGGTCGGTCGGGGCGGCCTGCATCAGCAGCGCGACAGCGTCCTCGATCGGCTTGGACCGCCCAGCTATGCCGTATCGCACGCGCAGCATGTCCATCAGGTTTTTATTGCTCGTGTCGAATGCCATCTATTTTCCACCTCGCTTCGACCATTCTTCCCATCCGCCGGTGTAGATGAACACCCTCGTGAAGCCCAGGTTGGCCAGTGTTTCCGCCACCATGTGGCTCAGCTCGCATTGCCCGCCGTCGCAGTAAATAACAATCGTGCGGTTTTTTGGCAGGTCGAGCAGTTTATTCATGTAAACCTGTTCTTCGTCATATGGAAATATATTGACGGCCCTGCCTATGTGCCCTTTTGTGTAAGCATCATGCCCGCGCGCGTCAATCACGACGAAGGCCGGATTGTCCTTGATTTTCTGCATCTGCTCGAAGGTGACAGTCTTCGTCTTGATATTGAGCACAGTCTCATCGCCTTTATTTTTATTCTCGTTTTTGGCGATTGCAGCCGTGTCCGCGCCACGCTGTTTCGTGCCGGATGATGCCGTATCCCTCGCGGCAGGAGTAATGGTATTTGCTTTTGAAGTGTCGGGTGCCGCATCTCCGAAGAGAGCCGAATCAGAAACTGCCGTTGGCACGAATGGCTTATAAACGAGCGGCAGCGGCTTGGGGGTGAGCATATTATATAAGTATCCCATCGCGACCGCGAAAGCCACGATGATGATTATTTCCGGCAGTGTCTTTCTTCCTTTCATCTCAGAACCCCCTTGAAACGCGTAAGTGCTCGTATGCTTTATTTATTTCGAGAGTTTTTCGGGCAGCTATATCTCTGATTTCCGGCCCGAGGCTTGCAACCTTGTCAGGATGATATTCTTTCACTTTCTGC
>CAZIHB010000403.1:0-2802 GCA_964538535.1 uncultured Hyphomicrobiales bacterium
GCAATATTATGTAATTTGCATCGTGTTTATGTGTGTAAACGTTTTGAAAAAATATAAAGGGTGATATGATGGAACATCTGACAAAAGAAAGCTTTATAGAAAAGGTATTCGACTTCGAAAACAACAGCGAATGGAAATTTCTGGGCACAAAGCCATGCATAATTGATTTCTACGCCGATTGGTGCGGCCCGTGCAAGATGGTGTCGCCAATTATGGATGAGCTATCGAAAGAATACAGCGGCAAAGTCGATATATATCAAATCAACACGGAAGAAGAGCAGGAACTTGCCGCGGCATTCGGGATCAGAAGCATACCTTCGGTGCTGTTCATTCCACTGAAGGACCAGCCTCGCATGGCCGTTGGAGCACTTCCGAAGGAAGGATACAAAAAAGCAATTGAAGAAGTGCTCGGGGTTGCCATTCCCTCAGGGAATTAAAGCGGTAATGCTTCCGAAAATACTATATCAGCCCAATCAGGCAAAATTTTCGGTGCGGGCGCAATCATACCTGAGTATTGCATAACATAGATTGCCTGATTATTGAAATATCCAAAAAGCCCAGGCCAGAATGACCAGGGCTTTTTTAGTGCCGGCTTCAGTCGAATCGCTCCGGAAAATGGGAAAAAAATTCAAATATTTATTTC
Source organism: uncultured Hyphomicrobiales bacterium (assembly GCA_964538535.1). GTDB lineage: Bacteria > Bacteroidota > Ignavibacteria > Kapaibacteriales > UBA2268 > CAZIHB01. The sequence continues at coordinate 644 of CAZIHB010000403.1, forward strand.
TCCACATACTTGCTTATGAATTTATACTTTGTATATTTGCAGTTTGTATGGATAGTTATTTGAACGAAATATTGATTTAATATTACACAAGTAGAGATTTTTTTCAGTAGTATCAAACATTGGAGTTGGAGATGATACAATACGCGAACCAAACGCCATATGATTTCTCGAAACCTGAAAATATTGAGAAACAGAAAGAAGCATTAGCTTATGTCCAATCGCAGATGGGCAAAGAATATCCAAACATCGTCAACGGAAAGGAAGTATTTACAGAGAAAAAGACAAAATCCTTCAATCCCGGCAATCTTTCGGAGCTTGTCGGTACTTTCCAGAAGGCCGGCAGCGAGATGGCAGAAGAAGCAATCAAAGCAGCCGACAAAGCTTTCAAAACCTGGAAGAACGTTCCGGCCGAAAAGCGCGCGGAATATCTTTTCAAAGCAGCTGAAATATGCAAAGCACGCAGATTTGAAATTAATGCCTGGATGATTAAGGAAATTGGTAAAAACTATGCGGAAGCTGATGCCGACACATGCGAAGCGATTGACTTTCTCGAATTCTATGGCAGGGAAGCGATCCGTTATGCTAAAAAGCAGGAGCTTGTGCCCACACCGCTTGCCGGCGAGACAGCAGAGTATTTCTATGTTCCTCTCGGCGTCGGTGTTTGCATACCACCGTGGAATTTCCCGTTTGCAATCATGATCGGCGTCAGCGCCAGTGCTATTGCAGCCGGTAATACCGTGGTTCTTAAACCATCATCAGACACACCGATGATGGCCTGGCTCTTTGCTGATATCATGCGTCAGGTCGAATTGCCCGAGGGAGTTTTGAACTATTTGGTTGCAAGCGGTGCAGAAGCCGGCGATTATCTGGTTGATCATCCGAAAACAAGATTCATCTCCTTCACAGGTTCGATGGAAGTCGGACTCAGAATCAATGAAAGAGCAGCAAAAGTAAATCCCGGCCAGATTTGGATCAAGAGAGTGATTGCCGAGATGGGCGGCAAGGACACGATCGTTGTTGATGCAGAAACAGACGTTGACGTTGCGGTCCAGGGTGTGGTAACATCAGCATTCGGCTTCCAGGGCCAGAAATGTTCAGCATGCTCAAGAGTGGTTGTTGATAAATCAATTTACGACGAATTCGTAGATAAATTGAAAGCAAGAGTAGCAACGCTCAAAGTCGGCGATCCGGCAGAAAACTTCATCAGCGGGCCTGTTTCAAGTGCATCTGCTGAAAAAGGCATTCTGAATTATATCGAAACAGGCAAAAAGGAAGCCAAATTACTTATTGGCGGCAATAAAGTAGCCGGCATGAACGGTTACTACATCGAGCCTACGGTTTTTGTTGATGTTGACCGCGATGCAGTTATCTCTCAGGAAGAAATTTTCGGGCCGGTTCTGGCTGTCATTAAATCCGAAAATTACGACAATGGGCTTGAAATTGCCAATGACACAAGATATGGCCTAACCGGCGGCGTTTACACATCGAACCCCGAGAAAATCGAAAGGGCAAAAAGAGAGTTCCATGTCGGAAACCTCTATGTCAACAGAAAATGCACCGGCGCACTCGTCGGCGTGCATCCTTTCGGCGGCTTCAACATGAGCGGCACTGACTCGAAAGCCGGCAGCCGCGACTATCTCCTGCTCTTCATGCAGGGCAAATCAGTAGCTGAGAAATTACTCAAATAGCTGATGATCCGGTAAATACTCGGAAAATAATTGGAATCAGAATGGAACCCGTTGCTCTGCAACGGGTTCTTTGCAATAACATAGAATTGAGTTATCGAAAATGCAAGTAATTACAGATGTCAACGATCCGGCGATCGAACTTTATAAAGATCTGAAATATACTCCTTCCGGGCATATCCAGGGCAACGTGTTCGTCGCGGAAGGAGAAAAAGTTGTCAGAAAACTGCTTGAAAGCAGAATAGATATTGTTTCAATCTTTGCCGTTGATAATTTTTATGACAGAGAAGCAGCCATCATTGAACAGCGCGGAATACCCGGCTCGGCACTATACACGGCCGAAAAAAAGCTGATGACGTCCATCGTCGGATTCAGGCTTCATTCAGGAGTAATGGCAATTGGCCGTCAGCCTGAGGATGCGAGCTGCGAAGAGATGGGGGAAAGGATAATATGCCTGAATGGAATAGTAAACTC
>CAZIHB010000404.1:0-2756 GCA_964538535.1 uncultured Hyphomicrobiales bacterium
TGAGGAAGGCACCAGCCTCGCCGTAGTCGGGCCGAACGGCTCCGGCAAGACGACCTTCCTCCGGGCCCTTCTGGGGCTGAACGAGATAGCCGGCGGCAGTATAAGAATTTTCGGCAGGAGCCCGGCCGAGGCGGATTCATCCGTGATCGGCTACGTGCCCCAGATCAAAACTCTCGACAGGAGCTTTCCCGCCAGGGCGCTGGAGCTCGTGGCCAGCGGTATGAACAGGAGCTGGCCGTGGAGAATCTCGCGCGCGGACAAACGCGCCGCGCTCGAGCTGCTTGCCGGGCTCGGCGCCGAGGCCTACGCCGGAAGGAACGTGGCGGAGCTCTCCGGCGGCCAGCTGCAGAGGGTTTATCTGGCAAGATGCCTGGCAAGGCAGCCGAGGATACTGCTCCTCGACGAGCCAGCGACCGGTGTGGACCTCGTCTGCGAGACCAGCATAAACTCTATCATACAGAAGTACCAGAGCCAGAGGAACGCGCTGATAATCATGGTAACTCACGATCTGTCCTCCGCGTATCACCACACGCGCCACGTGCTGATGCTGAACAGGCAGCAGGTTTATTTCGGCCCCGCGGAAACTGCTTTCACGGACGAGAACGTCCAGCGCACTTTTTCTCATATTGGCCACAGCCACAAAGTAACATTCGGAATCAAGCCCCATGCCTGACTTTTTATCCTTCCCATTCATGCAGAGAGCCATCGCGGCCGCGCTGCTTGTCGGCTTCACGGCAAGCTACTACGGCGTTTTTGTCGTTCAGAGGCGTTTGAGCTTCCTTGGCAACGGCCTGGCCCATGCCGCGTTCGGCGGTGTAGCCCTGGGCATGCTTCTCCATGCCGAGCCTCTTATTATTGCCGTGCCGTTCACGGTTATCGTGGCCCTTCTTGTCGTCTGGCTTAAAGAGAAAACAAGGATTGAATCGGACACATCCATCGGCATACTGTTCTCTGCCTCGGTGGCTCTGGGCATTATTTTTCTATCCCTTAAGACGGATTATGCCGCGGATGCCTTCACGTATCTTTTCGGCTCGATTCTTTCCGTTTTTCCCTCGGATATAATAGCAATATCACTGCTTGCGGCCACCACCATGATTTTCCATTTCACCCACTGGCACCGGTGGGCCTATGCCACGTTCGACAGGGAACTCGCCAAGAGCGACAAGCTCAACGTGGCGGCGGACGACTACGTGCTTTTTGTCCTTCTTGCCGTTACTATCGTGATTGCCATCAAGATTGTCGGGATTATCCTCATATCGGCCTTCCTCGTGATCCCGGCGGCCATATCCAAGGTGACTGCCAGGACATTCTCGGGCATGACGATTGTCAGCGTCGCTGCGGGCACGAGCACGGCGGTTTGCGGCCTGATCGTTTCTTATTATATCGACATGCCGAGCGGCGCGGTGATAATACTACTCCAGACGCTCGTGTTTGCCATAGCAGCGCTTTTGGGCCGCAAAAGGGGCTGATTCCTTTATTTTTAACCGAAAGGCGGCTGAAACCCTTGAGCTGCCTTAAATTCCGTGTGAATTAGTTAATAATTTATTATAATTGTCTATATTCGAATCGGCCTAATTCAAAATATAATGCGGATTACGGGTAATGATGACCCGGGGATAAAATCTAAGTTCAACTGGAGCTCGGCCTTATGGGGTGTTTTTTTCTTGTCATTATAAAATATAAGACTTATATTCAATTTCGTGTAAAATATGAATTTGAGGAGAAGACATGTATCAACTCGGGAACATGATACTTGAAGGGAGAAACAGGACAATTTTGCTGATCGCGATACTGTGTTTTTGCGCGGGAATCACCAACGTTTCGGCTCAAGAACACAGAAGAAGGCCCGCAAAGCAGCAAACGGCCAAGAAACAGCTTTTCCCCGACGAGTATTCTGCCCTTGACGAGGCCAAGAATCCCAAGCCGGCGCTCGATGCCGCCGCGAGGAACACGCTCGAGACCGGCACCCAAAAATACCTTACGGCCCTGATTTATATTAATAAGGGCGATACGGCGACCGCGACTAAATATTTCGAGGAAGCTATCGAGAAAGTTAATTCGCTCATGAGCTATCCCGGCATAGAGAACAACGAGGAATTCAAAGAGCTTGCCCAGTCCGTGATTGAAGATTACGAGAATTTTGTGAAGAGCATCGACAACCTGAACGAGAACTCTCCAATCTTCATAGTCAAGGACAAGCTGATGCAGGAAGTCGATAAGCTTCCTGCCACCGCCAAGGTTGCCCCGCTGCCCAAGGAACAGCACAAGGCCGTTCCTGGCCCGGCAGTGGCAGGCGGATTCTTCCCCCCGCCGGATTCCGTGGTGGTGGACATGACGGACAACGACCTCGTGGCGAAGAATATTTCATTCTTCACGAAGCAAAAGACCGGAAGGCTGATTTTTTCGCGCTGGCTCGAGAAATCCACGAAATGGTTCCCGATGATGAAGCGAATTGCCGAGGCCGAGGGCGTGCCCCCGGAAATGATTTACCTTTCGATGATAGAGAGCGGGCTGAACCCCAATGCCCTCTCGAAGGCAAGCGCGGTGGGGCTGTGGCAGTTCATCCGGGCAACCGGGGAAATGTATGACCTGAACAAAACGTCATCCTACTGGATAGACGAGCGCAGGGATCCCGAGAAAGCCACGAGGGCAGCCATGAGGCACCTGAAAGACCTTTACAACGCGCTTGGTGACTGGCACCTGGCACTTGCCGCTTATAATTGCGGCCAGAACTGCGTGGAAAGGGCCATCAGGAA
>CAZIHB010000405.1:0-1475 GCA_964538535.1 uncultured Hyphomicrobiales bacterium
AGATGCTCTAGACCAACTGAGCTACTCACCCTCAAATCGAGATTCAAAAATAAGAACTTTTCCGCATCCGCACAAGGAATTTTCATCTATTGTGCGATTTATTCTCGACGAATGCTTCTCATCCCCGCATCAGCGGACATTTTCCACACGCTTTGCCTCGGGCACCGCGCGCAGTATGTATCTTTCAATCCCGGCCCTTAGCGTCATCATGCTCATCGGGCAGCGCGAGCACATGCCGAGCAGCCTCACTTCAATCACACCTGTTTCGGGCTCGAACCTGACAAATTCAACGTCGCCTCCATCCTCCATCAGGTACGGCCGAAGGCTTTCAAGAGCCTTTTCCACCCTTTCGCTAACGCTGCTCATCGCTTGCTCCCCGGCCTTATAAAGAAATTTCTACCGTGGTCCCGTTCAGGCTGCTGTAGTTCGCGCGTCTCACCTCGCTCAGCACGCTGTCGATGACTTCGCGCAGCACCCCGGCCTGCTTGTTGCCCGATTGATCGAGCACGACGGGCATACCGCTGTCGTTGCCCTCTCTCATCTCTATGTCGAGCGGCACTTCGCCCAGCAGGTTCACTCCGGATTCTTCTGCAATCCTCCTGCCTCCGCCCTTTCCGAATATATAGTATTTCTTTCCGGGAGCGTCCTCGGGTTCGAAATAGCTCATGTTCTCAATTATTCCAAGCACGCGGACATTCACCTTGCCGAACATCGTCAGGGCGCGCCTGACGTCGGCGAGCGCAATTTCCTGTGGTGTTGTGACAACAACAGCCCCGGTCAGCGGGATTTTCTGTGTCATAGTCAGCTGTATGTCGCCGGTGCCGGGAGGGAGGTCGAACACGAGAAAATCAAGATCGCCCCACTCAACTTGCTCGAAAAGCATGGAGAAATAAGAGGCGAGCATCGGCCCGCGCATGATGGCGGCCTCGTTCCTGTTCATCACGAATCCCATCGATGCCACTTTCACCCCGTGCTGCATGCAAGGGATTGCCACGGTGCGGCCATCGGGCATTTCAACTGCCGCGAGCGAGCTGTTCTCCAGGCCGAACATCGTCGGCTGGCTGGGCCCGTAAACGTCGCTGTCGAGTATTCCCACCTTTGCCCCTTTCATGGCAAGGCCCGCCGCGAGATTGGCTGCTATCGCGCTTTTCCCCACACCGCCCTTGCCCGAGGAAACGGCAATGATGTGCTTAACGTTCGGGAGGGCAGTGCCGGCGGCTCTTGCCGGAATCAACTCCTCCACCGAAAACTCACAGGACGGCTCGGGATCGAACTCACGGGCGGCCTGCTCCGCCGCGGCAATAATTTTTTCTGCCGCGTTGATTGTCGGCCCAACGAGCTTCAGCTTCACGTTGATTTTTTTATCCGAGTAGTCTATCCCTGCAACTGCGCCAAGCCGCTCGAGCGTGATGCCCAGATCGGGATCGGTTATCTCACCGAGCCTCGTCCTCAATCCTTCTATCTTAGCCAGCTTC
>CAZIHB010000405.1:1485-2742 GCA_964538535.1 uncultured Hyphomicrobiales bacterium
ATCCTGAATAATAAAATCTATATAAATCTATATTATATAAAGCCTCGCGGCCGTTTTTCCCCTGCTAACGATGGCCGAGCCTCGTCCGGAAATCTTCCACCGTCTTTGCAAGCCCCTCGCTCCTATTAACTTTCGGCCTCCAGCCGAGAAGCTCTACAGCCCTCGTGATATCCGGCTGGCGCACCTTCGGGTCGTCGGAGGGAAGTTCCTCGAACACAATTTTGCTCTTTGACCCCGTCAGCCTGACAATTTCTTCTGCCAGGTCGAGCATCGTGATTTCATCGGGATTTCCGATATTCACCGGATCATGTTCACCCGACATCAGCAGCCTGAAGATACCTTCAACTTCGTCATCCACGTAGCACACCGAGCGGGTCTGCGATCCATCGCCGTAAACGGTCACCGGGGCATTGTTCAGCGCCTGAGTGATAAAATTCGGGATCGCGCGGCCATCCTCGAGCCTCATGCGCGTGCCGTAAGTGTTGAATATTCTTACGATCCGGGTATCCACGCCGTGATAGCGGTGATATGCCATAGTCATAGCCTCGGAGAACCGCTTCGCTTCATCATAGACGCCGCGGAATCCGATCGGGTTAACGTTGCCCCAGTATGATTCGGGCTGAGGGTGAATAAGAGGATCGCCGTACGTTTCACTTGTGCTCGCAATCAGGAATTTAGCGTTTTTGGCCTTTGCCAGGCCGAGAGTGTTATGAGTGCCCAGTGAACCGACCTTCAGGGTCTGGATCGGCAGTTTCAGATAGTCAATCGGTGAAGCGGGAGACGCGAAGTGGAGTATATAATCCAGCTTCCCTTCCACATAAATATAGTTTGTAACGTCATGGTGAATGAACCTGAACTTCGGATGCCCGATCAGGTGGGCTATATTATCAGCAGAACCGGTGATGAGGTTGTCCATGCAGATGACGTCGTCCCCTTCCGCGATGAACCTGTCGCAAAGATGCGAACCGAGGAACCCGGCTCCGCCGGTGATCAATACTCTTGCCATAGCGCTCTTTCGCTTTTGTTTGAACATTTATAAGTAAATTCAAAACTAAGAAATTTCAGCGTAAGAACATCCCGGGGAGTGAAATAATTTGCCGCGGCGCAGCGATGCTGCAATGGTGCTGCAGCCCGCGCGCTTATGGCTGCCGCGTGTGCCGAACAATTCCCGTGCTCCGGCCGGGCGCCGTTTGCCCTATCCTGCATTGTTATATAATATCTTTTTCTCATTTTTGAAGAATATTCCTAAATTGCAGA
>CAZIHB010000406.1:0-2739 GCA_964538535.1 uncultured Hyphomicrobiales bacterium
TCCTCGAAAGCAGCCTCGGCAAGATCGGGTGACGTACCTTTCGGATTGGATTGAATTTTAAAAAGCTGAAGCGCGTTCCCGAGCTTATCTTTCAGATCGGGGTATTTCTCGCCAATCCTGAGAGCAATGGTGTTCAGGGATTGCTTGTTTTTCAGGCCGAGAGCGCGCAGGACTGACGGAAGTGCCCACAACGCTGCAGGTAATGCAAAAGAAAGGAGAGCAAGGCTGAAAAGCACTGCCCTGAACGCCTGGTCGCCTCTGGCAGCCATCTCGGTGAAAGAAATAAGCAAAATTGCCAGAAGCAGGATGCCCACGCTTTTCATTAATCCACAGGCGAAAAGCACTATGGTTTCTTTTCTGCGGGCTGCCCTGAGCCTGTGCAGAAGGCCCTGATATTCTCTTTTTATGCTATCCATCTATTATCTTCTTGTATTATTCTTCTTTTCAAACCGAGCGAAAAAGCAGGGAATTTCTCAAATCCGACACTTCACACTCTACGATGCAAATTTACCAAATTTACATCAATTATATCAAAAACGCCGTCGATAAGCCAATTGTTTCAATTTAATATTATTTCGGAACAAAGCTTGAGCTTTTAAGAAACAATTTTTCGGCACAATTCCATATTTTTGAATTCTGTGTTTTGTCAATCTTTTTTGGTGCGATGATGTCGGGTTTTCCATTTGCAGACCGTATAGCCTCGATGGGCACTTCGATTTTTACAACGATTAGCAAAATGGCTTTTGAACATAAAGCTGTAAACCTCGGGCAGGGTTTTCCCGATTTTGACGGCCCCGAATGGATAATGGATGCTGCCTATGCTGCCATGAAAGCAGGCAAGAACCAGTATGCCCCAACCCAGGGGATTTACTCACTCAGGCGGGAAATGGCGGCCGTGCAGAAGTTATTTTACGGCCTCGAGTGGGACCCCGAGAAAGAAATAACCGTCACAGCAGGCGCCACTGAAGCGCTATATTCAACCATCCATGCATTTATTCAGCCTGGCGATGAAGTAATCGTGTTCGAGCCGACATACGACAGCTATGATGCTGATATTTTGCTTGCGGGTGGGATTCCAAGACACGTCACTCTGCATAAGCCGAATTTTGCTTTCAACACCGATGAATTCGAGAAAGCAGTCACACCGTCCGCGAAGATGATAATCCTCAATTCGCCTCACAATCCAACCGGCAAGGTTTTCAGCCGCGAAGAGCTGGAGTATATTTCCGAGATAGCCATTAAGAATGATCTGCTTGTTATTTGCGATGAAGTATATGAATACATACTTTTTGACGGGGCAGTTCACGTGCCTGTGGCTTCGATGCCCGGGATGAGAAAGAGGACGATAACAATAACTTCAACCGGCAAAACGTTTGGCATGACCGGATGGAAAATCGGATTTGCAATGGCACATCCACTGCTGACAGAGGCAATCAGAAAAGTCCACCAGTGGACAACTTTCGCTGTGAATACGCCCGGGCAGCACGCCATGGCCACGGCATTTTCCAGGATAAATGAGTATCTGCCGGAATTTCGGGCATCATATTCACGAAAACGCGACATGGTGTATGATGCTCTTGAAAAGACAGTATTCAAGCCGCACAAGCCGTCAGGAAGCTTCTTCATGCTTGTTGACATTCCGGGGAATTTATTCCGTGATGACGTGCACGCTGCCACGGAACTGATTACTAAATACGGAGTAGCCACTATACCGCCATCAGTTTTTTATAAAAATTCGGACGAAGGCCGTACCATGCTTCGGCTATGCTTTGCCAAGAAGGACGAAACATTGATCAACGGGATTGAAAAGCTGGTAAATGTCGGATAACATGCAGAACATAACTCAGGATGAGCAATTCATGCTCCTGGCGTTAACCGAGGCAAGGATGTGCCTTGAGCATGATGATGTGCCGATAGGAGCCTTGATAGTGCATGACGGCGAAATTATCGGCCGCGGGCGCAACATGGTGGAAGAAACAGGCAATCCACTCGCACACGCGGAGATAATGGCCATAAACGAAGCCATTTCCAATTATGGATACAAGCACCTGCTCGGCTGCGCAATCTACGTCACATTGGAGCCATGTTCGATGTGTTCCGGGGCAATAGTGCTTGCCAGAATAGCCAGGCTTGTTTATGGAGCAAAAGATCCAAAGACAGGAGCAAGCGGCTCGCTTTATAATATTCCGATGGATGCCAGGCTGAATCACAGGCCTGAAGTGGTTCCCGGCATACTCGGCAGTGAATGTTCGGAAAGGTTAAAAGAATTTTTCAGAGAATTACGGCTTAAAAAAGGAAAATCAAAATGAAGTATGAGTTGCGGCCGGGGTTATATCTTGTGCCAACTCCGATTGGCAATCTGGATGACATGACAATCAGGGGCAAAAAGACCCTTGAAGCTGCCGATGCCATTGCCTGCGAGGATACGAGGCATACCGGTACTCTGCTGAAGTCGCTTGGCATCGAGGGGAAGAGGCTGATAAGCTATCACGAGCACAATGAGGCAGAGAAATCACCATACATAGTTGCAGAAATTCAAAAAGGCCTTGCCATTGCTCTTGTTACGGACGCAGGCAGCCCCGGTGTCTCTGATCCCGGATTCAGGCTTGTCCGGGCAGCTGCAGAGTCATCCCTTTACGTGACGGCACTGCCCGGTGCCACAGCATTTGTTCCGGCCATCACAGCTTCGGGACTTGCAGTGCACAGCTTTCTTTTCGCGGGGTTTCCCCCGCATAAGAA
>CAZIHB010000407.1:0-2736 GCA_964538535.1 uncultured Hyphomicrobiales bacterium
TGTGATGTTTCAAAAAGAGTTTTTTCAAAGGGGGCATTATACCTGCTCCTCTTTTATTGCCCGCGTGCTGGAAGAAAACGGTCAGGATTTATTCGGCAAGCATTTCTCTCTGGTCACCCCGAGAGATTTTTATGAACTGGCCGCAAAGGAGACCATATTTGAAGGAGAACTCAAAAGTCTCGTCATCAGAGAAAGACAAGAAGCGGAATCTTTTTAGTATTCTGTTCTTCCTGGCCCTGGCTGCTCTTACTATTTACACCGTATTTAAAGAGAATGATATGCAGGCGGTACTGACTGCTGTTCGCAGCATGGATAACAGCAGTCTGGCACTGACGGTTTTTCTTGCGCTTTTTTATGTGTCAGCCGAGGGACTTATGATCTGCTATCTCCTCAGGGTGCTGGGCAGCGATGCAGGTCCGCTGCAATGCATCAAGTACTCGTTCATCGGCTTTTTCTTTTCGGGAATTACACCTTCCGCAACAGGCGGACAGCCGATGCAGCTCTATTCCATGAACCGTGACGATCTGCCTGTTTCCGGGAGCACTGTGGTACTGATGACGGTAGCTACGGCATATAAGTTTGTGCTGGTCATTATGGGACTCATAATACTCGCGCTTGGCTTCGAACCGCTTAACACCTATCTCGGAGGCTATGTGTGGCTCTTTTATTTCGGCCTCTTCACTAATACGTTTCTGGTCATTGTGCTTCTTATGTTCATGTTTCTGCCGGGACCGTCCCGGGCGATCGTATTTTTCTGCGAACGCTGGTGTATAAAGCTGCACATTCTGAAGCCTTCGGAAACTCGCCGGAAGAAACTGGAAGAAGTGCTGGCGCAGTATCATGACAACGTACTTTTTCTGTCGGCACATAAGCCTCAGATTGCGGCGGTTGTGGCCTTCACCTTTGTTCAGCGCATGAGTCTGGTCGTTCTAACCTATGTAGTGTATCGGGGACTTCATCTCACAGGCACCAGCGCCGCTATTATCATGATGATTCAGGCCGCAGTGTTCATCTCGGTTGATATGCTGCCCCTTCCGGGGGCTCAGGGCATTACGGAGCTCATGTATAAAAGTGTTTTTGCAACAGTTTTTACCGAAAGCACTCTGGCTGCGTCCATGTGCGTTTCAAGGGGCGTCACCTTTTATTTCCTGCTTATTTTTTCACTGGGAATAACGCTCGTAAGTTTTTACAGCAGAAAAAAACGTATCAGAAGAATCCGACGTGCGCGGGAGGATTGAAGGTTTAACCGGACAATACGGTAAACATCCTAATAGAAAAAGCAAAAAACCATGTGAGCGCTTCAGACCGTAAATGCTCACATGGTTTTTCTTTTAATCCCGTTCCTGAATATCCGCAAGCCTGCTGTTTAATTCTGCAATTTTATCCTGCGGAATTAATAGAAGCTCTAAGACCGTTCGAAGAGAATAAATATGCTTGATGAATTGTGCAGGGGCTCCGGTAAAGCCTTTTTCCATTATGAGCTTATCCGCTGCGATCAGAAATTCTTTCAGAAGCTCACCTGCCGCAGGACCCTGATTTTCAAGATAAGCGATCGTACAGTCGACGGATAATTGTTTTTCGTAATCTCCATTGATCGTCCGGCTGATTTCGGGAGCAGTAAAGCCGTTTACAGTATAATGCCCCCAGACTTCCTCAAGAAATCCCATCGCGTCGCCAGTCCAGTTGCTGGTCCGCCTGGAAAGCTTATTGCCGTTCAGATAATCCAAAGCAGTCGAAAATCCATGACCGCCTTGACTGTAAATGTGCATTTCGTAATTGATTCCCTGATCCGTTAATGCATCTGCAAATGCCGTAGCATTTTTGACGCTTACCAGCATATCATCCCGTGCCGTGAAGATGAAACAAGGAGGTGTTTTATCATCCACCTCTTCAATCGGATGCGGAAGTCCCGGCGCGCAGGCATCGCAGACGTCACCAAGTAGAGCCGGATAGCCGAGAATTGCAGCCGCAGGTCTGTTTTCAGCCATCGTTGCTATACACGCGGCAAGATGACCTCCAGCAGAAAAACCGCAGACAGCTATTCTGTCTGTATCTATGCCCCATTCATCCGCTTTGCTTTTAATAATTTCAACGGCTTTATCATATTCTTTGAGCGGATTCGGCCAGATCTGTTCTTTATCCGTTTCACTGACAGTGTAGTGAAGTATAAATGCCTGATAATCCATACCGGCAAATTTCAGCGCTACAGGGTCGGATTCTCTTTCAGACAGCCTGGAATAGCCGCCTCCAGGAAGAATTATCACAGCGGGATGTTTATCCGGCATTCCCTCAGTATCCTGAGAAAAGGACGTTATACGTTCTCCTTTATCTTCATTTATTTTCTGAATAAATGCAGTCAGTTTCACTTCTTTATTATCGGTGAGCTGAATATCTTCGATTATCATTTCTACCTCTCCTTTGATCGTATAAAGACGGATTTTCATCTGCTTTCCATAATATGCTTACGTAGATAATAGTAAGATGACGATTTTTGGAGAAATCGCGAAAATCTTAGTAAGCGTTAAAGTAACAAGATGATTTTTCTCGAACACGAACGATCTTCGAAGCTCACGGCCAGACGCTTACGCGTCAATTCAGGTCCGCCCGAAGAATTTCTTTCGTAAATTCTTTTAGCAGATCAAAATGCTAACCCAACAGGCTTTTTAAAGATATATTTTATTTTGAAGGAGCATAGGTATCCTTTTTGAAAATATTATTTGTGCTTATACCTTATAT
>CAZIHB010000408.1:0-2731 GCA_964538535.1 uncultured Hyphomicrobiales bacterium
CGTCAGTTCTCCCGCGAAGAGAATTTTCCCGTATGCATCATACACAATAGCACCGTCTCGTGTGATTTCGGTTTTGTGTTGCGAGACCGGATTGAGCAGCACGCCGGGCAGCAAGGTAAAATCAGACATTTTCACAGCCATCAAAGAGAAAACAAAATCCAAAATATCGAAAAATAAATCATTTTCTGATCGAAAAAATTAATCTTAACGGCATGGTATTTGCAGTGATATAGCTGCCCGTTGAAAAGGGGGAGGGCAGTTTTTGAAGAAAATATCAAAGAGGAAAGTGATGATTAAGTTCACAGGAAAATACCGCAAATTCTATAATACAACCGTGTGCGTGCTCGGCCTGACAGTAATATTTCTGCTCTGCTCGTTCGTGAACAGGGTTATAATCAAGCCGCCCGTTGACGGTAACCTGGATGAGGGAATTGAAAAAAACAATGTGACGGAAGTGATCCAGGTAAATATCCTAAATGCAAGCGGCAAGCCCGGGGCAGCCGGAAAAGTGATGAAATACCTGAGAAATATGGGGTTTGACGTGGTTGAAATAGGGAACTACGGCAAGCTGATCGAAAAATCGTGTGTGCTTGACAGGGTGGGCGATACGCGTTCAGCCAGGAAAGTAGCTTATGCGCTCGGCATATCCGATGAATTTGTAAGGTCAGAGAAGGACTCAAATTTATTTCTCAGGTCAACGGTTATAATTGGTAATGATTTCAATGGAATAAATTCAGTCAGATGATAATGATTTTATAATAGATACGATTTATAAGGTCTTGAAATATATATAAGATAAAGATTTCCTCTACTACTAAATAGAAGCCTGTCAGGGTAACCCGGCAGGCTTCATTAATTTAAGGCGGAAACTTGCAAAATCGCCAGGTTGCGAAGACATATATGCATTGCTTGCAGCTACAATTTAAATGCCTGATATATGGCATGATGGCCTATGTGGAAAAGTATGTTGAAAACGTGTTGATATCATCAATGAATATGTGGAAAAGCGATATTTGCTATATATATCAATGAAATAAGAGAAATAACAAGGAAGTATTAGAAAAAATATGTAAATAATTGTAATACATAATAATTACAAGTATTAATTACAACATATTGGAATATAAGGCGATAAGAGAGGATGTATTAGAAAAAATATGTAACAGCATGAATATATAGATAAATAAGCCGTGTCTTATGATGTTGATAAGTATGTATATGTAAGGCATTGAAAAATAATAAAAAGAATTCTGCGCTTTCTGCTCCCTTGCCTGAATAAAAAATCCCTGCATTTCACGTGCCTTTTGCGTATTTTTGTAACTTGTAAGTATTGATAATGTTTATTTTTCTCAAAGGGTTCGGATTGGCAAAAATTGGAAAACCGCGTTCTTCGAAGGGTCTGGCGGTCTTTTGTGCCAGGCTTGCGGAAGAAAAGCTCGCAAAGGATGTTTTATTATTGGATTTGACCAAGGTCGATTCATCTCCCGCCGAATACTTCGTCATTGCCACCTGCGATTCTGTGCCTCAGGTGGCCGCAGTAGCGGATCTCATAATGGACAAGGTGTCTGAAGTCGGATTGAGCAAACCAAAAACCGAAGGATTTGATGCCAAGGAATGGGTGTTGATGGACTTTTTTGATGTGGTTACTCACGTGATGCTGAGAGAATCCAGGGACTACTACAAAATTGAAAAGCTGTGGGCAGATGCAAATTTCTTCTGCCTGAACGAGGAAGGCGCGCCCAAAGCCTTCGATCGTAAGAAGCTTAATGAACTCTATTTGACAAATTCAGCGGAATAAAAAGATTATGCTTGTAAGCTATATTAAGCCGATTTTCGAGGCAGCTCTCAGGATAATCGGCATTGAAAGTGCGTCTGACCTGACATTCGAGCTCCCAAAAAATCCCGGGCACGGCGATCTGGCCACTAATATTGCCATGAAGTCGGCCAAGGCCCTGAAAAAGAATCCAAGGCAGATTGCCGAAGAGCTGATTGCAGCTCTTGACTATGACGCAGCCTTGATCGACAGAGTCGATGCGGCAGGTGCAGGATTTATTAATATAAAATTTTCAGACGCTTTCTTCGCCTCGGCACTCGAGAGCCTTGCAGGGCAGGGAGACAGGATCGGAGCTTCCGATTATGGCAGGGGAAAGAAGGTCAACGTGGAGTACGTCAGCGTGAACCCGACGGGCCTGCTTCACCTCGGCCATGGCAGAAATGCCTGCTTCGGCGACACCGTTGCAAACCTCTACGAATGGACCGGGCATGAAGTGACGAGGGAGTATTACTTCAACAACGCCGGAAACCAGATGAACAACCTGGCAAAATCAATCCATGCCAGATACATGCAAAGCCGGTTCCGGGAGGATTTCCCGTTTCCCGATGACGGCTATCACGGCGAATACATTCGCGAGATCGCAGAAGCAGCATGGGATGAGCACGGGGATTCACTGAAGGAAAATTCGCCCGAAAACCTCGAAATATTCCGGAAAATCGGCGAAAAGTGGTGCTTTGAGAAAATTTCGGCCACGCTGAAGCGCATGAATATCGTTCAGGATGTGTTCTTCAACGAGGATTCGCTTTACAAGGACGGGAAGATCGAGGCGCTGATAAGCGAATTCAAGTCGAAAGGCCTGGCATACGAGAAGGATGGCGCCCTTTGGCTGAAGCTAACGGAGCTGGGGCTCGAGAACGACAGGGTGATAGTGAAATCCACTGGCGAGCCGACATACCG
>CAZIHB010000409.1:0-2725 GCA_964538535.1 uncultured Hyphomicrobiales bacterium
AACATCGTTTAACCGGGCTGTTTTTTTTTATTTCAGGCAGACATCTGGCGCGTGGCTGCGCCGCCGCTATTTGATGACCGTGAAAAGCAGGTTCACTCTCTCCGTGCCCCTTGAGAGGCTAAGGACGTACCTTCCGTTCTGAAGGTCCGAGACATCGAGCGCTGTGCCGCCCGGGCCGCTCGATATAATTCTCCCGGAGCCGGGGCTCACTTCCCTGCCGAATATATCAACGACACGGATGCCGACAGCCCCCGCGCCAATACCGCCGATTCTTATTATGCCGCTCGCCGGGTTCGGGTATAGCGCCGCTCCCTTCAGAGTGCTATGCGAGATTTCCATGGTCTTTGAAAGCGCTTCAAGTCCGCACCTTGTCTCGCCGTCGAATTTATCCGGAACCCCGAAGGAGACGCACGGCACGAAATGCGGGAAGCACCTGTCGGCGATTACGAGCGTGTCGCGCTCGGCAGATAGCTTTTCAGGCCTGTAGCACACCTTGAGCAGCACGGAATCATGCGCGGCAATGCTGAGCGGCAGCTGCGACTGCGGCACGGAAAAGGCCCTGTTATACAGGCAATAGGCGTTATCAAGCGTGACGGGCGCGTCGGTAAGATTCTTCACGCTTACGGCCGCGCAGGCCATGCCCCAGAACACGGTTGAATCGATCACGAGTTCGGGCGAGCCCGCGGCCGGCATCACGGCCAAGGTGTTCGGAGGATTAAGCGAGCCGGATATTTCGGAAAGCTTCCCCGAAGAAGCGTTTCCGGCCGAGAACCCGTAAGTGCCTGATTTAGTCTGATCAACCAGCTTAACCCGAACAATTATCTGCTTTGCAGGCAGAGTGGTGAGAAGCTGAACTGTTGTATTCTGACATGATCCTATGTTAAAACAGTTGAAACCCTTCGTAAAAAAAAGCAGTATTTCTTTATTATCACAATTATCAGTTTCAGAAAGAATTTCGGGTGATGAAGTATCTGGCGAATCCTCAAAATCGACTAATGTCTCAACCGAGGATGTGCCATACCAATCATCTGATCTGTATTCTCCACCACCGATAGCATAAATTTTGGAAATATATTTTCCCGGATCGCCAAATGTAATCAGGTTGCACGACCGCCTTGTCTTGTTAAGGCAGGGGCCGATACTCGTTGTTCCGGTCGTAAAATTATACACTTCGGTCTCTGGAATATCAATGTTATCTGCTCCATAGCCGCCTACGATGAATATGCAATTATAGCTTATCTGAGTTATGCTATGGTGGCATCTTGTCATTTTAATCCGGCCTACGGAAGTAAAATTACCTGTTTTATCCGTCTCAATTATATTTGAAAGCGAGATAGGAGAGTCCGTTGTGATCCCGCCGGCCAAAATAATATCCCCGTTGCTTAATTTTGTAGCCGGTATATTAAATGCTGTAAACGCAAGATTGCTGTGCTGAATCCATATTTCATTTTTGGAATCAAAATAATAAACGACATTCGATCTGATGGAATTTGCCCCGCTTTCCCTGCCACCGAATATCAGAACGTCGCCATTTTTATCTCTGATGGCCGTAGCACAATTGATCGGGAACGGAAAATCCTTTGTAAATCTCGATTTACCCGTTTTAATATTAAATATCTCTGCGGTTTTTGAAACGGAATAATCCGCCAGCCAGCCGCCAACGATAATTATCTCATCGTCGTTTATGAACTCGGCCACGCATTGAATTCGGCCGGTGTTAATTTTTCCGATAATATTCCATGTTTTTGCCTTCCTGTCGAACATCTCAACCGTTGAAGTTGGATCGAACCATTTCCTTCCGCCGCTGATGACTATTATGTTGGAGTCTTTTGTATATAACGATACAAACCTTGCTCTCGGCTCGTTCATTGATGAGGCAGGATAAATCTTATTGGTGTTAACATCGATAAATTCGCATTTTTCAGTGGCATTACCCATGGCAGCTTCGGGGAATCCGCCGAACACCATAATCGTGTGGTCATCAATTGCTTTCGATTCCGACCAGAAGCGAGGTGTGCCCAGATTCCCAATTTCTTTCCATTGGCCAAGTTGTGCAAAACATGCGATATTCGAGAAAAAGAAGATTACTATAAACAAATATCTCATAATCTCTCCTTACATCGTGCCGGTTCTAAATTCAAACTTTCAATGTTTATGTTCTATAATATAGTCAAATTATTTTTTTCTCGCTAATAAATATGATCCTAACAAAAACATATAAGCCGTATTCATCTGCCGATACTCATAAAGCATCAGTGAAATTATCGCAAGTGAATAAATAAGCACGCCAATCGAGAAACACAGCAAAATTGCCTGATCACCCTCGGCCTGTTTTCGATAACTATAAAACAAATAACCTGTTAAGAACAAAAGTACCGGTATAAAACAAACCTGCACAAATTTTTCTATTAATAGAGGTATCACCAGGTTTGGTGCCTGTGAAATAACAGTTTTGACCTTATTAACAACACCGTGTGTTTGTGCAATTTTTTGGTTAAGGGTATAACGCTCGCCAAAAGTTGACCATAAATTTGCATATTCACCGGTATAAACACCGCCTGTAATCGCTCTTAATAAGTTTATTGAGCACTTCTTGCAAAAGAGCAGCTTATTTTCTTTAATGATTTTTTTAAATTCATCATTGAGCAGGTGATTACCCTCTTTTGTGAGTGGATCGGCAATTCCATGCGCTGCCGTGAATTCTCTTGCGCAGTCGTCCACCGGT
>CAZIHB010000410.1:0-2724 GCA_964538535.1 uncultured Hyphomicrobiales bacterium
AATCAAGCGGCATGGCAAGCTTCCCGCGAATCTTGCTGCTGACCTGGACAACAAGCTCGATGGACTGTCTGACCGTTTTCGCCTCGTCATATTCCGGCCATGGCTCGAGCACAACCGATTTATCGTGGCCGAGGGCTTTCCAGAGCTCCTCGCAGATGTGCGGCGCGAACGGCGAAAGCACGAGCACGAATTTTTCCATGGCTTCGCGCGGCTTGATGTCGTTCTTCGTAAATTCGTTCAGGAAGATCATCATCTGCGACACGGCAGTATTGAACTGCAGGTTCTCGATGTCCTCAGCGACTTTTTTAATCGTGTAGTTCAGCTGGTATTCCTCGTCCGCTGTCATGGCCCTGTCCTGCACATTCGCCGAGGGCGTTCCGTCCTCGTTCATTATCATTCTCCAGGTGCGGTTCAGGAAGCGGTTGACTCCCTCTATGCCCTTGGTCTGCCAGGGTTTGGACTGCTCCAGCGGCCCGAGGAACATCTCGAACATCCTGAGCGAATCCGCTCCGTAATCTTTCACCACCTCGTCAGGATTGATAACATTGCCGAGGGATTTCGACATCTTCCTGCCGTCCTCGCCCATGATCAGGCCCTGGTGGAAAAGCTTCCTGAAGGGCTCTTTCGTGGAGACGTGGCCGTAATCGAGCAGCACCTTGTGCCAGAATCTGGCGTAGAGCAGGTGAAGCACGGCATGCTCGGCTCCGCCGACGTAAAGGTCAACGCCGTTGGGTTCCATCCAGTATTTTTCTTTCTCTTTCGACACGAAGAAGTCGTGATTATCAGGATCAATATATCTCAGGTAATACCAGCAGGAGCCGGCCCATTGCGGCATCGTGTTGGTTTCGAACCTCGCGTGCCTACCTGTTTTCTTATCGACGAAGTTCACCCAGCTATCGACGGTTGCAAGCGGTGATTCTCCGGTGCCGGCAGGCTTGAATTCCTTTACTTCGGGCAGAACGAGCGGCAGCTCGTCGAAGTCGAGGCAGCGCTTCGTGCCGTCGTCGAAGAACATGACGGGCATTGGCTCGCCCCAGTACCTCTGGCGGGAGAAGAGCCAGTCGCGCAGCTTGTATTGTATCTTCTTCACGCCGAGCCCCTTCGCTGCAAACCATTCGATTGCCATAGAGATGGCCTCGTCAGTTGCCAGCCCGTTTATGGATAATTCCTCGTTGGCCGAGTTGCAGGCCAAGCCGTCGTGCGAGACGAAGGCCTTCTCGTTAACGTCCCAATCCGAGCCATCTGAAGGCTTGACCACCTGGATGATCGGCAGGCCGAAGGCCTTCGCGAACTCGTGGTCGCGTTCGTCATGGCCGGGCACTGCCATGATAGCGCCGGTGCCGTACTGCGCGAGCACATAATCGGCGATCCATATCGGGATCAGCTTGCCCGTTGCCGGGTTCACGGCTTTCGCGCCGATGAATACACCCGTTTTCTCTTTGGAAAGCTCCGTGCGCTCAAGGTCGCTCTTCATGGAGGCATTGTTGATGTAGGCTTCTACTTCTGCTTTTTGGCCGGGAGATGTCAGCTTGGCGACAAGCGCGTGCTCGGGTGCCAGCACGAGGTAGCTCGCGCCGAACACCGTGTCGGGTCTGGTTGTGAAGACGGTAATTTTTTGGCCTGTGCCATCCACAGTGAAGTTTACTTCCGCGCCCTCGCTTCTGCCGATCCAGTTTTTCTGCATTTCCTTCGTGGAGTGCGGCCACTCAACGAGCTCGAGATCCTCGAGGAGCCTCTGCGCGTAAGCTGTGATGCGTAGCATCCACTGCCGCATCGGGCGGCGCTCCACCGTGTAGCCTTTGTCGCGCCACTCGTCCACTTCCTCGTTGGCAAGCACTGTGCCGAGAGCCTCGCACCAGTTGACGGGTATCATTGATATATAAGCAAGGCGCTTCGAGTCTTTGTATTCCTCGATTTCGCGCTGGCCGGTTATTTCTGCCGGGATGGGCAGCTCGTCTATGCTGCGGGCTTTTTGTTCATTCTCGTCATACCAGGAATTGTAGATCATGGTGAACATCCATTGCGTCCATTTATAGTACCCGGGCTCGGTGGTGTTGATCATTCTTGACCAATCGTAGCCGAAACCGAGCATATCAAGCTGGCGGCGGAAATTAGCGATATTATTTCGCGTAGCAGTCTCGGGGTGAATACCCGTCGTCATGGCATATCTTTCCGTGGGCAGCCCGAAGGCATCGAAGCCCATGGGGTGCAGCACGTTGAAGCCCTTCATTTTTTTATAGCGAGTGATGATGTCCGTGGCGGTGTATCCCTCGGGATGGCCGATGTGCAGCCCTGCACCGCTCGGGTATGGGAACATGTCGAGCACGAAATACTTGGGCTTCGAGAAGTCGTCCTCAACTTTATAAACATCGTGATCAAGCCAATATTTCTGCCATTTTGCTTCGATTTCTTTGAACGGATAATAAGCCATTTTAACTCAAAAGATTAGTTCCAAAAAAACACAATTTCCAAAATTACCAAAAAAATTGAAAAGAGCCGGTCAATAATTTGAATTGTGCAGGCATATGGTATGTCAGAGGCTTTCTTTTAAGTCTTCAATACTTCGAATGAATGCATCAGTTTCTTCAAGCCGGCCGATAGTTGAGTTATAGTCGAATCCAAGCATTGCTGTGAATAATTTGGCCTCGTTGAGAGTGCATTTTACGGCCATAGTGTCAATCTGTCCGGCTTTATTGAGGCAGATAGATTCGTTGTGCTCCAATC
>CAZIHB010000411.1:0-2711 GCA_964538535.1 uncultured Hyphomicrobiales bacterium
CCTCGAGCTTATTATTGTAGTTCGAATGCGCCGTGTTCAGCAGTTCAAGGCGGAACTTGTTGAAGCCCGTGCCGTTGTTGCTGAATCCTTCCTTCAATTTATAGTTTCTGCCGTCCATATCACTTAATGATAATGTTGTCGAGATTCCACCTTCCTTTCACTTGCATTTCCTTCTCGAATGCTTTGTATGGCTCCGCGGGAGAATAGGGCCACGGGCAGCCGTAATCGTATTTCCCGTTCCCGTTGAGGTCGATGAATGCCTCGAAGGTGTAGAACCCTTCTTTAACTTCCCTGAGCGAGAAAGAGCCGTCGTCACGCGGCACAATCCTGTATTCCTCCCCCTTCGGATCCTTCGGGAGCATCCGGATCACCGTCCTCGGGCCGATAAAGGCCGAATCGGCCATCCTGCCTGATATTGAAGAAGTCAGCGGCGCGGCCTCCGTATGGAAAAAATATTTCAAAACTGTATCGACGGACTTGTTTCCCGTGAAGTCTTCAATTCCCGCGAGATTTATTTCCAGGGAGTAGCGGGTGTCGTATTTAAGCGCCGCGGCGGGCTTGGCAACCACCTCGCGTCCTGCGGCGGCGCGGGTTTCCATACGGACTTCCCTGCCCGATGCTGCTTCAATCAACCGGAGGTTCCTGTTCGTATCCAACGATTTCGGCGCTGAGCTGAAAACCACGCGTATGCTGTCATCGATCTTGAAGTGAAGCGTGTCCGCTATCGGAAATGCCGCGAGCTGCACTGCCGCCGGCGTCGGATCCGTGATCCCGTAGCTTTTGAACGCTGCTCCGGCCCGGGCATTATCAAATCTGTTCCCGGCCGTATCCGCGACAGGGAATGCCCCCGGAACGCACTTCAACTCGAATGTCTTGTTCGTGTCCAATAGTGATTCGGTCACTAATATTGCCGTTTTCCGGGAGTTCAGGCTCCTTTCCACGGCAATGACCCCAACGCCCTGCTTTCCGGTGCTGTCCGCGACCATGAAATTATCGGGCGAGAATGACCTCTCGTCAAGCTCCTCGGAGAATTCCGCGCTGACGTGGCGCCTATCGACTGCCTCGGCTGAAAACAGCCTCGGGCCGGTCCTGTCGATCCCCGGGCCGAGCCTGATGAATACCGGTGCGGAGCTGCCGCCTGAAACCGTAACGTCGCCCGTCGGCGTGCCGAAAGAATCCGTTTCCTCGCTGAAGAGGTCATCCTGCAGCACGTCTTTCAGTGCTATGAGCCGGTATTTCCCGTCCTTCAGCGCCATCACGTCGAACGCTCCCGAGCTGCCGAGCAGCACTTTGTAGTCTGGTTTCGTACGGGCAGGGTTCAGAGTGTCGGGATTGATGCCGCCAAGTTTATATACGAAGACGTAATTGCCGCTCGGGTTCGATGCTGCAACCTTGCCGCTGATCCTGCCGAAATCGATCCTGCTGCCCGTCGAAAAGACGAGCGTGTATGACTGCGCGAACTGGTTGCCGTGATAGTCAGCCATTTCCGCGGAAAGCATCAGCGCGTAAGTTGTCGAATCGGCGAGCCTGTTCTGAAAATCAATCTCAAGCTCCTTCCCGGACCACGAAGTGCGGAACGGCACCTCGGGCTGAATGCTTATGGCCTGCAGTGCGTTCGACTTGTTCATCCACTTGCTGAACGTGATCGAGATGGTCTTGTTCCTGAAGTTCGTGGCGCCGGGAGCCGGGTCGGTACGAACTACAACCGGGGGCACCTTGTCGGGCGGGCCGCCCGAGGGGCTTTGTATGTTGGCACAGGAAGCTGCGCATAATGCAAGCAAAATGATGTATATTCTTCTTAATTTCATTTATTCTTTTCTCTGCTCTTTTATTTTCCCGTAAAATTCCGCTAATTACAATCTTTAAATTACGGTTTTTTCTTAATATTGTTTTGAGTGATATTTGGCGGGTTCGGATTTTTGATAAATTTTGAAATTCAATCGGGAGTTATATGTCGGTAATAAGAAATTTCAAGGCCAAGAAAGGCAGGATATACCGTGGTTACGTCATTCTGGACGAGTTCTTCACCAAGGCCGACTACCACCACGTCTATATGCTTGCTTCAGGTATTGCTTTCAACATTCTGCTCTACCTGATCCCGCTTGTCCTTGTGGTTATCTATATTGTCAGCACTATCTATGACGTGCACGAGCTGGCCGCCTCGCTCGAGAAAATCCTCAAGGACATGCTGCCGCCAACTGCTGAAACACGCGCCATGCTCTCGAAGATCGTGGACGAGATTAACCTGATCACGAAGCACTCCTCGGTGTTCGGGTGGATCGGATTCTTCGCGCTCCTGTGGGTCTCTTCCACGTTGATCAGCTCGCTCCGGACGAGCCTTAACCGCATTTTCAACATCTCATCTCCCGCGATTTTCGTCTTCTACAGGATTAAGGACATCGCGCTCACGATCGTGCTGACTTTTATCATTCTGATCTATTCTTACGCCCTGCCGCTTGTTTCCTTCATTCTTTCAATTTTCAGGTCCATACTGCCCGACTTCGCGTCAAGCTTCATCACCAAGCTTATCCTGACGGCATTCTCTTTGCTGTCATCGTTCGCGTTGTTCTATTTTATCTTCAGGATGGTGCCCAACAAAAAACTGCCGAGATACGTCAGGCTTGTCAGCACAGGGCTCAGCGTCATCTTCATCGAAATTTCGAGGAACCTGTTCGGGTGGTATGTCGGCAGCGTGGCCAACTATGGCAAGT
>CAZIHB010000412.1:0-2706 GCA_964538535.1 uncultured Hyphomicrobiales bacterium
TCCTTGCCAGCCGGATTATCGACCTCCATGCCCGAAAAAAAGTCATTTTCTTCAGCAGCGCAGGTTCGCCAGCCGAGATGGTCGAAGTGCGCCCCGACGATAATGTACTCATTTTTAAAGGCCGGATCATCGCTTTCAATTATTCCAATCACGTTGCGCCCGTACCTCGGCGCACGAAAAAAGGTTTGAAAATATGAATTGCCGATGGGCTTCAGGCCGATTTCTCGAAATTCTGAAGCAATGTAATCGGCTGCAATCTTACCCTCGGGCGTGCTGAAAGCTCTGCCCAACAGGCTGTCTGAAGCGAGAAAATTCACGTGTTTCTTAAGAGATTCAACTGATACCTGCGAGAACAGCTGAGTTGCAAATGGCATAAAGATTGCAATAATCAAAACAGCGAGTTTTTTCATAGTTTTACCCTTATGTTGAAAAAAAGACTAAAACGTCGAAAATGACTCAAATCTCGCACACCTCAATACTTGAACAAAAACATTAAGAAAAGTAAAAAAAATAAAATTGATTTCAAAGAAAAAATTTGAATCAGTTTTAAAAAGGTTTCCCCGTCATATTCGTTTAAATACATATATTTTATTCATTTGGGAGGTGGAGGGGATGGATATAAAAGAAGTCAGTGTTCCTGCTGTTATCAAGATTCTGGAAGCCATAAAGCTGAATGACTTCCAAAAAAAAATGCTCGCGACCTTTTCCAATGTTGAGAATGCCGCGCAAAATCTAATGCCTGTTTTCGCGAACACCTGCAGCCCCAATCCTCTGGCGCGCGACAAGAAGGTGCTGAACGACTCGATTCAGATCGCAAATTTCGACAGCCTGACGCTTGCCAACTTTTTTTTATCATCACTCAAGAACGAAGAGGTGATAAAGATCGATTTCACGCACTCGCCGGATCCGAAACCCAACATGATGAAAGAAGCACCGTTCAGCGTGAACGTGGTTTACATCTATAAGCAGAATTATTTTGGCACCGAGGAGCACGAGTTCGCGCGGGATATTTATAAAGCAGATTATAATATAAAATGATCAGATGCAGCATTATTATATGATTATAGCAATGCCCCGGTTTGTTTTAACGGGGCATTGGCTATAATTAAAACTATTTCAGCTCTGAAGGAAATAGCGGATAGCGCACAAGCTCGCCGAAAATTTTCCATTTCGCTTCGGGCGTGGGATGCTTGCCCGCTCGCGAGTCGATATAATCCGAAATCTGTTTCTCGCCGAGTGTGTAGTTGAGCACGTATGCCCTGTAGGTCTCGATAAACTTGATTGATTTTTCGGCGCGTTCCCGCGATTTCAGCTCGTATTTCATCATTCTTGCTATAGTCTCCTCCCTGGATAGTTTTCCGTCAAGATAGGCCGCTGCTGACTCGTTCTGCGAGAAAGATAGCTCGGCGGCAAGGTGCAGCACCTTGTAGTAGAGCTCGGCCTTCGATGTGTCGAGTCCGGCGAGCGGAAAAAGCACCTTTTTCTCGAATTCTATTCTTTCGTTCCCGGGAAATGCAAGATTGATGCCATAGTTGGCAAGGCCCTCGGAGATGAAAGAAATTGGGGAGAATAGAGGGTAGATTGAATATTCAATCCAGTTCTTGCCGTTCACAAGATTATTTTCAACGGATGAATGAAACACGTGATGCCCCGGGTACCCCTCGTGGCAGGCAAGATCCACTGCTCGCTCGATATAAATCGGCAGGTCGGTGTTCACCTCAATCATGCTGAAAGCGTTGCCCTTGAACCAGTTATAGGCACCCCACGGCACGCCCTTAACGTAGTTAATCACAAAATTTTCCTTATCCGGCAGTGTGAGCATCGATTTAGCCCTTTTCTTTCCCTCGGCCACTGCAGCCCTGAAGACCGTGTCCAGCTTTTCCCTCGGAATGATGAACTGTTCCCTGAATTTTACCATTCTTGCAGTCAGATCGCCTTTTCCGGGCAGAAGCTTATCAATATCTTTCAGAATATTATCATAATATTTATTGTTATGAAATTTAATATCAACACCGTAAACAAGCTTTGCCTCCTCACGAAATGTCATCTTCTTCCCGAGCAGGAAATCCACACGCGCGGAAAGCGAGGCAGCAAGCGCGGAAAGGTGCACCTTCCGGCGGGCAAGCTCGCCCGTGCCTGCATCGATTTTGGCAAGATCGAGCGTGAGAGAGTCGATTTTGAGCTTGATTGCGGCAAGCGATAAATTCTCGGCCAATGCCTCCTTCAGCACTTCGGGCGGGCCAAACCAAGCATCCACGAGGTTCTTGTCGTATCTGCCCGCTTCATGGACGAGCATTACATAATTTTTGGCAGCCTTGTCGAGCAGTTTGGCGGGATTATCCTCCATGTTTCTCGATCCGCAGGAGAAAATGGTGATCGTCATCAAAAGCGCCAGCGTTATAATCAAATTATGCTTCATCATACCAACCAAATAATTCAAAAATCGATTATCAACTTAATCAAATTCACGTGCATTTGCATCCGAAATTTTCGGGTGCGCGCGAGAACGCATGATTTTCCAAAAAAAAATGGAGGAAAAGTTTATTTTCAGGACGATCCGAAGCAAGTGACGCGTGCCTGAAACACTGCTTGCAGCAAGGAGATGAAAAAAAATAAAAAATCAGGTGTAACGATTTGGCTGCTCAACTGTTTATTATAGAAGTGAAGTGTTGATTTTTTAAAAATAGATTTTCAGGAGTGCATAAT
>CAZIHB010000413.1:0-2669 GCA_964538535.1 uncultured Hyphomicrobiales bacterium
GTCCCATAGATAGATTCATAGGCCTTGAAGGTCAGGGCACCGCCCCGATTAAATCATATAGAGAATAAATTACCGGAGAAATCATGAAGAAACTTCTATTTTTTATGTGTTTATTGTCGAGCATGAGCGGCATGCTGTTTTCGGAAGAAAAATGGCCCTACGCTGCCGAACGTCTGATTTGCGATTTTAACGGTGTTGCTTCGAGCGAAAATAGCATTGTTTGCTATGGCGATTACGGGATAATAACATATTCTTCCGATAACGGGGAAAAATGGAAGCAGTTAAGCATTGGCGACAGGTATAACATAAAAAAAATTAGAACAATTGGAAACAGCTTCTTCGGCGTCACGGGTTGCTCGATTATTAAATCCACGAACGGCGGTTCCGCTTGGGATAATATAGAAGCTGCTAAAAATAATGATATCATAAGTTTTGCTGCTTCAGGCGAAGTGCTGTATATTCTGACAAAATCCGGAGTTGTTGGTGCGGGAACGGATTTGAAAGTCGATGCAAAAAAAATCGTTGAGCTCGACACGGCCTGCAAGTACAGCGAGATTGAAACAGATGGAGAAAATTTATATGTCATTGCTGACAGCACCATACTGCTTAGATTCAACTTGTCTTCCAATATTCTCGACACGCTGAGGCCCCTCGAATCCGGATATTGCCCGGCATGCAATAGAATCTCGGGATTGAAAATTGCAGGCGCGAAGATGTATCTGCTTATGATTTCAAAATATAACTACAGAAGGCTAATATGTTCTGAGGATCGCGGCAGCACGTGGGAAAAACTGACCGATTCAATTCCTGCCGAAGGAATTTACTCGGTTATTGATAATAGAATTAATGTATTGATGCAGGATATGAATTCATTCAGGGCAAGTAATAATCTTTCCTTTTCGGAAATTGAAACCAACGGAAATATTATCAGAATAAACGCGGGAGACAGCCTTGAGAGGTTTATAACAATCTCGACATACTTTGGTTTCAAATTTACGGACTTTATCAAATCCGGGGCCAAGGAAATTATTGCTGTCGGCTTGAACAAGCTGATTGCTATTTCGCGAAACGAAGGCAGAAATTGGAAGTTAATTTCTTACGTCAATCCGGTCTGCCTGTTGAACAGCGAAATAAAAAGCCCGTGTTTTGCTTCTGACAGCATAATATATCTCCCTGATAACTTATCTAACGCCATCTACAAAACGGTTGACGGAGGTGCAACATGGCTTCCCCAAGCAAAAACTATATCGACAATACCAAATACAATTGAAACTATACGCACCTGCAACTTCAGGAGCGACGGAACAGGGGTTTGCACTGTTAGCTCAGGATTTCTTGTCACTTCAAACTACGGTGATGATTATACATATATAAAGGACTCGGTATTTAGTGAGTCTCAGTCAGGGATATCTCACTCAATAGATTTGGGAACGAGTATTATGTATGTTATAAATAAATACACGAAAAATAATAAATACACGCAATTTGATTTTTACGATAGAGCGCTAAATAAAACAGGAGAATCAAGAATTGATTCCGTGCAATTAAAAAAGATTATGATAACGGGTGATTCAGTCTTCTATGGTGTGGGATTGCTCCGCTCAGGCTACAATCCCGATGCGGCACCAAATTATTACGACATTATCAGGCATGTGATCGTTAAATCATTGGACAAAGGAAGGACTTGGGAGAGAATTCCCGTAGAAGTCCCGATTCCAATCATTCAATTAAAAAACGGGCATAAAATACCCTGCATTGACAATACTTATTATAATAATGGAAGAATAATAATATCTCACGTTTTTTCAGGTGTATGCAAATTATACGAGTACAAAATAGATGAAATGAAGTTTGACTCAAGCAGCATAAAATTTAATAACAATAACAACAATCCCATCATGATATTTGACGGGCTGATATTAACGCCTTCGGATTCGAACAGGAAATTATTTTTTGCAAAAGAAATAAGCGGCGAGCAAAATCCGTGGAATTCTATGAATATTACGGATATTTTAGCCGGGTGGAAAGCATGGCATTTTGACAACACAACGGAAAAGGATTTGATAGAGAAATATTATTTTGATAATGGATTCGTGTCGCCAAATGCCGGGTTTATGGTAGCCGGAAGGACAACAATGATACAATCCGCGAATCAGAATGTATTAGCAAAGAAAATTAATATTGTAAAGCTATATAAGCCGGCACCGGTGTCTGTAATAGATGGAGCCAGAGCGGAAGCAGGCCGGGTGTTTCTTTATGCAGCTGATCCATACCCTATACCTGCCGGCAGCAGAGTGAACTGCAGAATTAATTGGAATTCGGAGTATAACATATCTGAAGCATTAATAAACGTGTATGACATATACGGGAAGAAAGCAAGCACTGAAAACCTTCAGGTAAATAAAACAGACACGCAGGGCGGCCTTCTCAGATGGGACTGCAGCTCCGCGCCGAACGGCGTTTACCTGATCAGGGTGACGCTGGCGGGCAGCAGCATCAACGTGCCGGTGATAGTGGCGAGATAAGGGTGGAAGAAACCTGAGCCGGGAATGATTTCAACGGGGGGCCGAAAGGCCCCCGCTCCTGATCAGCTTTCAGCGCATCATAAAAAAAATATTTTCAAAAACGGGTGTAACTTTTTGCCTGCTCAACTGTCATTATAAAATGTA
>CAZIHB010000414.1:0-2656 GCA_964538535.1 uncultured Hyphomicrobiales bacterium
ACCGACTTCGGAAGCCATGCCGGCCTGATTCAAATGGCCGACGAGGCTCTCGGCGGCTTCGATGCCGCGCTGATAGCATATGGCACGCTGCCGAACCAGGAAGAAGCACAGCTCCATCCGGAAATCACACTTCGGGAATTCAATCTGAACGGCACAAGCGTTATCATGCTCTCGACTGTTTTAGCCAATTATTTTGAGCAAAAAGGAAAGGGTACTCTTGCCGTGATCTCATCGGTTGCCGGAGACCGCGGCAGGCAGAGCAATTATATATATGGCGCGGCAAAGGGCGCTGTCTCGCTCTTCCTGCAAGGACTTAGAAACAGGCTTTCCGGTACAGCCATAAAAATAATCACCATCAAACCCGGGATGGTAGATACTCCCATGACGGCGCACATGCCCAAGAGCCCGCTCTTCTCGAAGCCCGAAACCATCGCGGCAGGAATCGTGAACGCCATGACGGCCGGCAAGGACGTGGCATATCTTCCGGGCTTCTGGCGTCTCGTGATGTTCGTCATAAGGCACATACCCGAGCCGATATTCAAGAAGCTGAAACTTTAGGAAATGTCCTAATTACTCCGAAAACAGATTTAAGGAAAAAAGCCCGCTGAACTTATTAACAGCGGGCTTTTTTGATTAGCTATTTCACCACCACCATCTTCTCCGACCTCACCTCGTTCCCCAGGCGGAAACGAACAATATATATTCCCGGGGAAAGCCGGCCGGTGTCAATTTCAAGGCTGTAGCTGCCGGCTTCGTGCCACCCGGCCCGCAGAGCACCCGGAGAATTGCCAAGCGCGTCGAACAGCTCCACGCCGGCATAACCCGGCTCATTCAGCTTATAATAAGCAGTGGCAGTGCCCAAGGCCGGATTGGGGTAAATTCTCGTGCTCAGGCCCGAGAGATATTGGCCTGCGGCGGGATCGGAAGCAACTGTAACCTTATCATCAACCGTTATATAATCCTTTATCGAAAAAGTATCTTTTAAGCTGCCATTGCCTGCGATCAACTTTGGAGTATATTTTCCGGCTGAAGTATAGACATGAATTGGATTCCTTTGATCGCTTGTTGCCCCGTCGCCAAAATCCCATTGCCATGCAGATAGCGGCGCCGTCTTGCTGTATGATATATCAGTAAACTTCACAGTGTGGCCGGGATTTACGATTTGCCTGTCTGAATAGAATCCGCCCACAAGCTGTCTGGAAAGAAGTGCGGGCTTAAATACGCGAATATATCCGTCTTCTCCGGCAACAGCCATTGAAACGGAATCAGGCGAAAAGGCGTAGAGTCCGGCGTGCTCAGGCTTTGCGTATTTCATGGAGTAGTATTTCTGCCCGTTTTCTATGCTGAAGAAATTCAGAACGTTATCTGAATCAAGCTGTCCTGAACTATACCCGGTAAAGAATTTATTGTTAGCGCTGGTTTGTAATTGATAGCACCGATCGATATTATATTTTAAGACTATTGTTGAATCCTCAGGTTGTACGATGAAAACCTTCGATTTATCTGTCCAACAAATTAAATACTTAGAATCTCTCGAAAAATCACAGGATGCATCAAAGGAACTATCTTTATTTGAATAAAATTCAAATAAAGAATTTTTATCGGACAAATCAGTAAATCCAAGAGAAACTTGTTTAAACAAATCCGTCCGGGATGAACCACCGGAAGCTAAGTATTTTTTATCCGGAGATATGACCCACCCTGTCTGTAGGGGAAAATAATTATTTGGCCAATCTATAAATCCGGCCTCGTCAATATCAGCATAATAACTTCTGCCATAAGGTGTTAACACAACTTTACCTTGCCCCTGATCGCTGCGGAAATAGGCCGCCCATCCAAAATATAACTCATTTTTTTGCATATTTAGTTTGATATCGTTCGATATAAAAGAATCCAAATAATCATATTTTGTAGTTAACTCCATTTCTTTATATAGAGTATCGGCTTTAAAAATCCCCAGGGAGTAATATATGCCGCCTGAATATCGATTATTGCAGCTTGTTATCAAAGTATTCGATTCATCATCATAGTCGCACGATGCAACCCTCCACAGAGAATTCACCTGCATTTCCCTGATTATTTTGCCAGTAGTTACGTCCCAGGTAAGAAATTTCCCATATTTGTTTACTGTGAATAGTCTTTTTCCATCATCTGAATATTTCAGATAAATAGTTGAGGGTGAAATTATCCGGCTTTCCAGATAATCCGGCATTTCCTCCCAAACATCCAAGTCAAATGGAGAATCTGATACTTTTTTTATCCTGATAAATATTCTCGCTCGTTCCGTGCTATTATACCAACCTATTATAACGTTTCCGCTATTATCGGGAAAGCTGTTTTCGATTTTTGCATCATATAATTCCCAATGAGACCCATTGTCGTTTGAGTAACAAAAACTTGAATCACTAATAACGTAAACCTCATTGCCAGACGGAGTGATAATATTATTTACGACTTCTTCTTTAAAATTCCGGCTGCAAAATTTCCAGCTATATCCGTCATCAGTTGAAGAATAGATACCGGGGCCATTTGAAGAATACGCATCATTTACGTAAATAGTTCCATTTCCGCTTTCCTCAATGCAGGTTGCCCAAATATCTTTATCATTACATTTTACCAGCTCCCAATTTGTGCCTAAATTTTTTGAGCGGTACAA
>CAZIHB010000415.1:0-2650 GCA_964538535.1 uncultured Hyphomicrobiales bacterium
GTCCCGTCGCCTTCAATAAACGGGATGATCGGGTCGTTTGGCACGTTTAAAACGCCATTATTAACTGTGATTTTAGTTCCTGACATAATTAACCCTGATATATTAGAAAAAAACAGGTTTATTGTATCAATAATTTTATAACGATACAAATATATTGATTTACCTTTTCTTTCCAAACATTTTATTGCCTCGTGTCCCGATTTTTTTTTGGTTATTCTAACTCTTTTATTTCTTTCCGAATCTGTCGTTCCTCAAATTTTATCATAAACGCGGGGCATCGGCCTGCTTATTGCATTTCGGGCAAAAAAAAATGGCCTTAAGCCATTAACGAAGCTGTGGTCATTATATTTACGCCTGCATCACTTATAGATAAGCAGCGCTTTCTTCAGATTGAGTTCTTTTATGTTTTTGGAGGTTTCGCCGATCATTTTCTCGAGCTTCTCAATATTCTCCTTATCAATTTTTGTCATGCGCCCGAGGAAGGCATCCCACGTTGCCGGGTTTCCTGCGATGTATTCTTTCCCCTCGGCGGATTCTGCCCAATCGCGCAGCCCGTTGATTTCTCCCTGCCTCTGGTGATAGAGCGCGTGAATCTTCTCTCCCTTCTCCGGTGTCATTTCTTCATCACGCAGCAGGGAACTGATCTCATCAGTCAATGCGATGAGCGAGTTTATTATGCTTTTCAGGTCCAAATTCCTCACACCTTGGCGTTTGTCAATTTTCCGTTGCCCAGAGTGCTCGCCACGATGCGTGCAATTTTGAGTGTTACCTCGGGCGGCAGCTGCTGGATTACTTCCTGCGTTTTATTGTCGATGACCTTCATCACCAGCTTTTTGGTTTCCTCGTCTATACTGAACTCGATGGTTTTATCGGTCTCGCCGAGAAATTTCTGAAGCATGGCGGCAAGTTCTTTATAGTTCGGACGTGAATATTCCGACTCGGAGGTGCCGTTCATCTTCTCGGACGGGCTGCCACCCGCCTCGGCCTGAACGATCGTGGAATGGCCTTGCTCCCGCGTGCCGATATTACTCTCGGACTCGGTGTCGTACTTGCTGACTGCAACTGAAGGCACGCTTTTAATCGGGATTATCATTTAATACCTCTGCGCTTGCGGAATTATTGTTTAGCTTGTTGTTGTCGTGCTTGAGCTTGTGAACCACTGGTATTGATTTTGCGCCTCGTAATAGGATTTCAGAAGGCTCTGGTACTGATTTCGCATGGCTTCCGCCTGCTGATCGATTCTTTCCTGAACTTTCTCTTTTTGGTTTGCAGTATTGCTTATCTGCTGGTTCAAGGTCTTTGTCCTC
Organism: uncultured Hyphomicrobiales bacterium; assembly: GCA_964538535.1. Lineage (GTDB taxonomy): Bacteria > Bacteroidota > Ignavibacteria > Kapaibacteriales > UBA2268 > CAZIHB01. The sequence goes on from CAZIHB010000415.1 coordinate 1,308, forward strand.
GAGGTCAGCAGCCCCGATTCTCCCGTCAGATTCTGCACCGCGGAGTTCAGTCTGGCAATCAGGCCGTCGGAGGCAGTGAAGAGATTTGCAACTTTCTGGGCATTCTTCTTGAGTGCATCGCTCAGCATGGTGCTGTCGGATATGGAGATTGTGCCGCTGTCTGATACTTTTATCCCTACGTCCATCAGGTATTTCGGCTCGCCCTCCGCCGTCCCGGCAAGGCCCTGCGTCAGCAGGCTTCTAAGCTGCGATGAAAGCGAACTTACGAAGCTTTCTTCGCGCTTTATTGTTTTATTATTGTTGACGTAGGTAACAATATCATTATATGCCGAGAGAACGGGTTTTATCAGCGATTCGACTGAAGATGAATCAATCGCCGTGGTGACCGTGACGGGCTGCTCGGTCGAGGCCTGGGCCTTCGAGAGCGCGAGGCTCACGTTTTCGATCGCGTCGTCAATGGTGTTGGAGTTGCGGAAGATGCTTATGCCATTTATTTTCACTTTCGAATTCAGCTCGGTATAATCGGCCTTCATGTAGCCGGCTGTCGTATCCGTGGCCACGACTCTCGATGTTGTCTCGGAGTTTAGGCCGCTTGTAGTGATCCCGAGCTTGGCCAGGGCAGGTGAATCCGTGAAGCTCACGCGATAGTCCGCGCCCGTATCTGTCGGGCTGATCGTCAGCCTGCCGGTTGTCGATGTGTCCTTGATCAGCGAGGCGGATATTCCTATGCTTTTCGTGGAGTCATCCGGGTCCTTCGCGCTGTTAATCGCCAGCGCGATTTTATTTATGGCCTGCTGGTTGGTCTCAGTGCCGTCGAAAGTTACGGATATATTGTATGTTTTGCTGTTCGACTTCAGCGAGAAGGTTTGCGTGCCGGTCTCACCGAAAGCGCCGCTGAGGGACATCTGGTTGGAAACGAGAGAATCCCGGGCGGCAAGCCTTTCCACAAACACGGAATTGGAGCTTACGTAGGCTCCTTCCTTTGCTGTGGCTGTAAGAATTGATTTGTCGGACGAAGTGGCTGATCTTGCCTGAAATTTCGTATCGATCGTGCTGCTTTTCGTGAAGATGCCCGAAGTGCCGCCCGATGAGAAGGAGCCCAACTTGTCCATGGCCGAAATAAGCGAGCTGATCCTGGTGTTAAGCGCGGAAACGAACGTGCGCTTGGCCTCCAGGTTGGTCTGCTTGGTCGTGACGGCATCAATTTTGGATTGCTGCGTTTGCCTGTAGGATTCCACCAGCTGATCAAGCTGTGTGGTTGATGAACTCGAGCTCGAGCTGGAACTCGTTGAGTACAGGCTGCTGATTGAACTTGACATGTCAACTCTCCGAAACTATTCCAG
>CAZIHB010000416.1:0-2647 GCA_964538535.1 uncultured Hyphomicrobiales bacterium
CTGAGGTAATAAGGGATGAATCTGCTTTCTTCAGCGGAGATGCCGTGAGCGCGCATGATTTCGTGCTCGGGCGAATTACGGGCATCATGAGCAGGAATCCCGATGCAACGATGATTCTGGAAGGGAGCACATCGGGCCTGCAATATGAACCGGAAGGAATTGCACTCGCCGCGCGAAGGGCCCAGGCTGTGAAGTCAGTTTTACTGCGCATGGGAGTACCCGACAGCAAGATAAAGATAGCATCAAGGCTTCTGCCCAGGTTTGAATCCAACAGCAATTTTGAGCAGGGAGTCATCGAGAACCAGAGAGTCGATATAATGCTGAACAACGCTCACTTGCAGGAATATGTTGATATAGTAAAATACTGCGAACTGCAGGGCAACCTGAAACTTCAGCTTGTGCTCGAGAACGCCGCACCCGAGGCAAGGTTGACAGTGCACCCGCTTGAAACGGCAATGACTGCCCCCGGCGGAGACATCAGCATTCCAGTAGTTGAAAGAATCCGGGAAGGCACGCAATCGCGTTATTATGGCATTGATGTGATGGCTTCAGGAATTCAAAAAAGTACTTCATGCAGAGTGGATATAGACAGCCTCAGGAGAGAAAGCGAGGATCTGAACCTGTCGAATTTCGAGGCTATCCTGAGATTCGACTATAACAGCAGCGAGCTTTCCGCTGAGATCAGGGCACTGCTCAGGCAGTTATGCGACAAGCTGCCCCCCGGCTCGACACTGGAAATAATCGGTTCGGCTGACGCGCTCGGGACGGAAGAAAGGAACATAGTGCTCGAAAAAGAAAGAGCCGAAGCAGCTTCTAAATTCATTTCGAGCATCTCGGCGGGGAAGTTCAGGATCGAATCCTCGAGGACCACCGTGAAATTTTCAGATGATACTCCGCAAGGGCGCTTTTTGAATCGTTCAATCAGGATCAGGGTAAAATAACTGTATAATGCTCAATTTACTTCCTGAAGGAAAAACAAGCACGTTCCGACTTGAATTATTGGTAAAAATCAAGAAGATATGGATAAAATGCGGCCCGCGAATAAAATATTCAAAAAAAATCGACAATAATCATTGTCTTTGCCCTTTTAATAAATATTAAACAGAAACAGCAGATTAATGTTTGTTTGCCGGAGAAAATTATGCCTCGTATATGGATAGACGGAAAGAAATTTGAGGTAGAAGAAGGAAAGACAATAATTCAGGCAGCGTATGAAAATGGTATCGAGATACCACATTTTTGCTGGCACCCCGAGCTATCCGTCTCGGGAAATTGCAGGATGTGCCTGGTGGACGTTGGAATGCCCAAGCGGCTGCCGGATGGCAGTTTTGAAACCGACGAAAAGGGAGAAGCTGTTGTAAGTTTCATGCCGAAACTTCAGATAGCCTGCGCGACTCCTGTTGCCGATGGGATGCGCGTTAATGTGAACACGCCGAAAGTGGTTCAGACACGAGAGGCGGTGATGGAATTTTTCCTGATCAATCACCCGCTTGACTGCCCGATATGCGACGAAGCAGGCGAATGCAAGCTGCAGGATTATACATTCAGGCACTCGAACGGGGAGAGCCGATTCACGGACGAGAAAAACCACAAGAAAAAGAGGCAGCAATGGGGGCCGAACGTAATTTATGACGCAGAACGCTGCATCTCCTGTTCAAGGTGCATCAGGTATGCCAAAGAGACGGCCGGGCAGGATGTTCTGACCTTTGTGCAGCGTGGTGACAGGGTGACTATTAAACTCTTCGAAGGTACTTCATGGGATAACGATTATTCCATGAATGTCATTGAGATCTGTCCCGTCGGAGCCCTGACAGGCAGTGACTTCCGCTTCAAGTCCAGAGTGTGGGATATGAGCTTCAACGACTCGGTTTGCCCGGGCTGTGCCCGTGGCTGCAACACGAAGATCGGCGTCAGGAACAACGAGATACTTAGAATTCAGCCAAGAACCAATCCACATGTGAATAGATACTGGCTCTGCGACTACGGCAGGCTATCAGTATATCCCGAGATAAACACGGCGCGGCTGACGGCACCCCTTGTCAAGACCGATGGCGGGCTTCGTCCCGCCGGGTGGGAGGACGCGGTGGCAAGGGCCGCAATGCTTCTCGGCCGATTCAAGCCGTCGCAGATTATGGTGCTTGGATCTGCTTCTGCCACGTGCGAGGACAATTTCGCACTAAGCTGCTTTGCTAAAAATATACTCGGCACGGGGAACGTTGATTTTCTGAGGTTCACTGATGAGGAATTTGAGGATGAATTCCTGAAAGTAAGGGACAGGATGCCGAACAGCAGCGGCGCGGCTGAATCAGGGATTGTCCCGGGCCGGGGTGCCGTATCACTGATGGAATTAAACCGAAAGATCGAGGACGGCACGATTCGTGCTCTTTACGTTATGGGCGAAGACATGGACAAGTTACGGGCTGCAGTGCCTTCACTCGAAAAGCTCTCCGCGTTGCTTGTTCATTCCTCGAATGTGAGGGATGCGAATAAGTATGCCGATGTCGTTTTCGCTGCTTCAACCATTGCCGAATCCGAGGGCACTTTCGTCAACGTCAACGGGAGAGTTCAGCACTTCGGGCCCGCGCTTGCCACTCGTGAGAATTTGAGAATCATGGGGATGAAAATGAGCCGTCTCGACAAATTCGGT
>CAZIHB010000417.1:0-2643 GCA_964538535.1 uncultured Hyphomicrobiales bacterium
CACTTCTTCGCGCAATCTGAGCAGGAATGCTTCAATCAGATCAAGAGGCTCCTGTCATTCATCCCGTGGAACAACCGCAAGAAAGCCGAGAGATACGCTCCGAAGCCGCCGAAAGCCGAGTTCAGGGTTGAAAACATTATGCCCAAGGAACCGACACAGCCCTACGACGTGCGCAACATCATCAAGGCTATCTGCGACGACTCCGACTTTCTCGAGGTTCAGGAACATTGGGCCAGAAACATCGTGATCGGCTTTGCAAGGTTCGACGGCAACACGGTCGGAATCGTGGCCAACCAGCCGCTCGTGCTCGCGGGCGTGCTCGACGTGGATTCTTCCGACAAAGCCGGAAGGTTCATCCGTTTCTGCGACTCTTTCAACATTCCGCTCCTTACCCTCGTTGACCTGCCGGGCTATCTTCCTGGCGTCGATCAGGAATACGCCGGCGTCATCAGGCACGGCGCGAAGGTGCTTTACGCTTATAGCGAGGCCACGGTGCCGAAGATCACGCTCACGCTTCGCAAGGCATATGGCGGCGGATACATCGCCATGTGCTCGCGCCACCTTGGCGCAGACTTCGTCTTCGCGTGGCCGTCGGCAGAAATTGCCGTGATGGGCCCTGAAGGCGCTGCCAATATCATCTTCAAAAAGGAAATTCAGGAAGCAAAGAATCCTGACGAGATGCGCAAGGTCAAGGTGCAGGAATACACCGAGAAATTTGCCAATCCTTACGTCGCGGCTGCCAACGGCTTCATCGATGCCGTTATCAGCCCTGAGGAAACCAGGGAATACGTCATCCACGCGCTCAGCATCTCGCAGCAGAAGAATGACGTGGCTCCACAGAAGAAACACGGCATTCCGCCATTCTAATCATTTTATGGGAGCACGGCCATGCCGGAAAATAATACTTCAAATTTTGAAAAATTCGTGATTGACGACACCGTTTACGAAACCGAGCTTACAGGTAAGTTCCGGAATCGTAAGCGCTACACGCCGCCCGATCCCAAGCTCGTGGTTTCGGTCATTCCCGGAACCGTGCGCGAGATCTATGCAAGCCAGGGCGCCCAGGTCAATGAAGGAGACAGGCTGCTGCTGCTTGAAGCCATGAAGATGATGAACGTCATCAAGGCGCCGCAGTCGGGCAGAATTCGTGCCATAAAGGTTCAGGTTGGGGACAAAATCCCGAAGAACCACCTTATGATCGAATTTGAATAATACTATATGGCACGGTTTGAATAACCGTGGTTAATAATCAAAAAATCCCCGTCGGCTTCATCACGGCGGGGATTTTTTTTCTTATTTCGGCAGAAAATTTTTTCCTTCGATTTTTTTGCTATAATATAACTTTTCGGCCGGCGTCTCGTTTTATGATTGCACAAGGTAATTAACTGAGGAGAAGACGAAATGAAAACCCGGAATGGCTCGCCCGACGAACAGCTCTCCAAAATTGGAAAGCTCCTGCCCTTTGCCGCCGCCCTCGCTGTAATCACATCCGCGCTCTCGCTCTACGCCTTGCGCGGCTCTCATCTCGCTACTTTTGTGATTATAACTTCAGGCGCGCTTCTGGTTCTCTACGCATTTCTTGCCGTTTCCTTCCTGATCTCGCAGAAAGAAAGGCCTGTGCCCGTCCGCATCAGGAAGCGCTGATTTAATTCCATTATGATCATCATGGCCGGGGGCGCGGAGATGATCCTGTCCCCGGTTTTTTTTGAGAGCAGCCAAACCGCGAAGGCTTATATCTTATTATCCGCGTTGAGAATGCTCCCCCGGGAATCTCCGTCGAGCTCTTTCTCAAGCATATCCTTGGGTGGTTTCAGCGTGCGGACGTTCTCCTTCAGGAAGAAGATTCCGCCCACTACTACCTGTACGATGAAATTCATTCCATGGTTGATGGTCGCGTAGGCCAGCGCCGTTTCTTTTGATACGCCGTAAAGCGTGGTCATGGTGGCGACAATCAGGCCGTGATAAACTCCAATGGCCCCGGGTGTCGGCGCGATTGTCATGCCCACTCCCGTCACTATCAGAAGCAGAAGTGCATCAGACAAGCCGAATTGATACGGCACATTGAAATTAAAACAGAAAAACATGAAATACATCGGCAGCATATAGCAAAGCCATATCGCGAGAGATTCAATCGTGAGCCTGAAATAGTCGGAGGGGCGCTTTATTATCGCGAATCCCCTGCGGAATTTTATAAAAAGCGCGCACAGCTTCTCATAATATTTTTCAGATACAGGCCTGACCAACACTCGCAGCAGGAAATCAATAAAAGGCTTGTAGAAGCTGCATACGATGACGACAACGATGAGTGCCGAAAGAAACACGAGTTTGTTCGGGTCTATATCGCGCGGCATTGCCAGGACAATTTTCTCGCGCAATAGGAAGAAGCTCAGCGCGAAAAGCATTCCAAGCGCTATCACGTCGATTATCCTCTCGACTATGATCGTTGCGAACACGCTTGAAAATGACACGTTCTCTTTCTTGGCATATATCCAGGGCCGTACGAACTCGCCGCCGCGGGGTGTTATATTGTTAAATGCGTAACCAATCATTACCGCTGAAAACAGGTTCATTATTGATTTCGGCTGCATGATCGGCTTCAGCATCGTCTTCCATCGCATCGCCCTGAGCCAGTGCGAGATAAGC
>CAZIHB010000418.1:0-2635 GCA_964538535.1 uncultured Hyphomicrobiales bacterium
ATATTGATCGAGATTTTCCTTGCTGCCGGCCCTGCCGATCAAATAGTCGCTGAAAGATGTTTTTTGACTCAATTTTGGCAGGCCGGAAAAGTGAAGCATCATTGCCACGGGTGCATCGTAGGAGAAATGATGTTCATCAAACAACTCATTTGTTATTTTTGCAGCCGGTTCCCCGGAATATCTGCCAAAATAATTTTTTACATCCGAAAAATATGACATGTTGCTGCCAAGAATGGAATAGCCCGCGGCTGCCTGAACGGCACCGAGAAGTTCCATGCGCGGATCGACGGATATTGTTAGCTTTCCGGCTTTTTGTTCGATCGGTGCCTGCCCCGAAGAGGCCTCAGCGCAAAAAATTGCCATAATACAAGCGCAAAAAAAGAATTTTTTCAAATTGCTACCCGAAATCATAGTTCAGCTCCTTGCATATCTTCACAAGTCCAACATTTATAACAGTCATATATATACAATAAATATGACCGAATGTTTCACTTGCCGTAACAATTCTGCCGGTTTCTTCTTTCCTTGCAGGCTCTTAATATGGCTTTGCCTTATTCTATCGTCACCTCAATGATCTTGCTTGTGTCGATACCTAAAATATCAACTACCTTCACCATCACCTGTAATTTTCCTTCACACGGCTTAACCCGTCCAAATATTCAAACTTGCACTCATACTACAAATATCGATGAATCTAAAAAACACATCTTTTACTCATTCATATGCGTCGTTTGTTCATTGCACCGTTTTTCGTGCTTTCCGTGATGTATTTTTGAGCCAAAACTGTTTTGAGAAGTTGAATATTTTGGATTTAATTGGAGGCTGCAATGCGGACAAAAGCATTATTCATCATGGTAGCAATTTTTATTGCATCTGTTTGCTTATCTGAAGGTATGGATAACAAAAATCCTAAATCCATGGAAACAAAAGCCAATGGGCAAATCAAGCTGCCGAAGTATTTCTACAAGGTGTTCGAGGGCACCATAGGAACGAAGAAAGTGCGCGTGATTTTAACCAGAAATAATTCCTCGATCACCGGCTATTATTTCGACTACAGTGATGGAACACCAATTTCGTTTGCCGACAACGGCAAATTTGGCAAAGATAATTCAATATCACTCAAAGAACTCGGCGAGGAAAACAAAGACGGAACAGACAACGTTACGGGCCTGATTGACGCTAAATTCATAAGTAACAACACCTTGGAAGGCGTCTTGAAGAAAAGCAAGAACGATAAGGGGATGCAGCTCAGGCTGAAAGAAAGCTATGGAAAAAACCTTTGCCGTGCAGAAATGCACAACTACGAGAAATCGGTTAACGGCCCCAAAAAAAACGGATCAAAAATCAAAATAAACCTAAGCTGTCCAACAATAGAATACAGTGAAGACAAGGCATTTGAAAAAGCTATCAACGACAGTATCATGAAGATGCTGCAAAGGATCGACATTTTCGAATCAGATAGTAAGCATTGCACAAATGTTGATAATATTATCGATAAATATATAAAAACAGGAAAGAATCTGCTAAAAGAAATGGGAGGAAGTATTCAAATTGAGCATGAAGGCAACATCGAGATTTGTGGCAATGATAATGGAATACTATGCCTGAGTCTTTATAATTACGATGAGAGCGGCGGCGCACACGGTTATTCGAGCAAATACTATTCAAACTATATCATGGGCAATCCTGCCAAGATTCAGGAAGAAGATTTATTCAAGAGCGGCTATAAGCCATTTCTTAATAACTTAGCATTAAAAGAGATTTTAAACCAGTACGACAAGGATACATACGACGAAGAAACAATAGAAACAATAAAAAGTACCTTCGAGAATGACAGGGCATTTCTTAACAATCACCTCTCAATCTGGTATAATGGATTGGAATACGATTTTAGCTTTGCTGAATTGGCACCCATGCTTCCTGAAACAACGATTTTTATCCCTTACTCCTCAATTGAGAGCATAATAAAGCCCGGCGGCCCGCTGGCAGCATTTGTGAAATAAGAGATCAATTTTCCGCTTTGATAATGCCGGATTTTTAATAGTCCGGCATTTTTTTGCCTGCATTCAGCTATGCGGCCGGCAAGTGAGCCTTTGTTCAAAAGAGATATTTCGATTGCAATTTCCTGCGAATTTCCCGCTTCCGCACTTAATTGGTCCGCAAATAAACTAAAGAGAAATTCCACGAGTCTCTACGTGTTTAGTAATTGACGGGAACAGAAAAGGAATGAAAATCAGAGCGATAGTTACAGGGGCAACCGGTATGGTTGGCGAGGGCGTGCTGAACGAATGCCTGAACCACCCCGATGTGGAGAAGGTGCTCTCTCTCAGCCGGAAACCCTGCGGGATAACCCACCCGAAGCTCACCGAGATATTGCACGATGACTTCTTCAATCTTGCTCCGGTCGAGGGCTGCCTCGCGGGCTATAATGCCTGCTACTTCTGCCTGGGCGTATCCTCGGTGGGCATGAAGGAAGAGGAGTACCGCCGCATGACTTACACACTGACGCTCCACGTGGCTGAAACATTGGTGCGGCTCAATCCCGACATGACTTTCTGCTACGTTTCCGGCCTGGGCACCGACGGCAGCGAGCGGGGCAAGACGATGTGGGCGCGAGTGAAGGGTATCACCGAGA
>CAZIHB010000419.1:0-2634 GCA_964538535.1 uncultured Hyphomicrobiales bacterium
GATATATTGATATTGCTCGAGCCCCTGTTCAAATAAAATGCTGCACCATGCTGGGCACCAGTTATCAGAACGAATTTGAAAGCTTTCTGAGCTCCGCCGTCAAATGTGATATTGCCGTTGCTGTTGCAGAAATTCTTGAACAATTCTGCGCCGTATGTTGATTTTGTCAGTGCATACGGGTTCACGTTGGTTGATGACTGGCCGAAGAAAATTCCTTTGCCATTGGCCGCGTGAAGGTTGATCGTCACGCCTCCGCGGACAGCTGCACGTGCATTCGCAGGTTTCCAGGTTAATGTCGTTGTTTTGTTGGTTTTTGGATCAAACCCGAGCCCCAATATTGTCGAGGACAGGTCAATCACCGGGGAACTGAGTTCCTTGCTATACACGTCATATTGATTATCAGTAAGCTCGAAAACTGTCGATCCCTGCAAGCCATAGAAATAAAGTGCACGCATCGCCGAATCGATTGTCGGGAAGTTTCTCTGATTGCCGAGATATTGCTGGCCAATCGTGTAAGTCCCTTCCAGGCCCGGAATAACGTTGAACGTTATTCTGATCACGTTGTCACCGGGCACTTTATCGCCCACTGCATTCACTTCAAGATAAGCTTCGTACGTCCCGGGCTGAGTAATGACAACGGGCGGGAACGTGATCGATTTTCTGTTGTAGCGTCCTGATGGAATATCCTTAACAACCATTTCTATTGATTGTTCTTTTCCATCGGGAAGCAGCCTGTATCTGAATTTTGCCTTGGCATCCGAAATATCTCCCACGCCAAGATTGAGCAAATCACCTTGAGCAAGTATCGGCCTTCCTGCCACGATATTATCGCCTTGCTTCGGCGCCGTCAGAATGTCTGAAGCTGCCTGAATTTCATCAGCCACCTCGAAGGTAAAATCGGGAAGATCCCTCGTAAACCTGTTATTATATGGCTCGTAATCATTAGCATTCTTCAGATCGCCTGTCAAAACGAGCCTGTAAATGTCGCTCTTTTGCGGTATAAAGTTCTTGAAGTCAATAACGGTTTTGTTTCTTGCTTTGAGAACCTGGTATTTATGATCAGATGTATCATAAGACACAAGATCGTTAAATACAAGATTGCCCTTGGAATCAAATATCTTGGCTATTGCATCGAACTTTGTCACATTCTTAAGGCCGGTGTTCATGTATTCACCCTGAACCTGAATATTCAGCCCGTTAGGATACTTGAAGAAGCTCGGTGCGCCGTTTGTCTTCGGGGCAGCAATTGCCTGAACCGCAAGATCGTTGGGCCACGATACGGTAAAGTTCTTTATGATCTTTCTGGGTGTCTTGCCCGGCAGCGCGATCGAGGCAACAAGCTGATACTCGCCGCCATTGGGGGACATGAAAGTGCCATCACCGCCGACGCTGCAAGTTCCTTTAGACTTCACCATCTCGATCAGTGTACCCTTGTTGCCAACGTTGATCTGATTAGTGCCCGTAACTGGATCCAGCCCTTCATAGACAACATCAGTCGAAGGCAACGGTCCTACAATCTGATAAGTCAGAATTGTGCCGGAAGCCTGGTTATTGCCGAATTCCACGAAAGGCCTCGTGTATTTGAAATCATACACCAGGTCATTATCGGTTCTCTGCCTTGTTTCACCATTGTATTTCTCACCGGCATAAAGCACATCATTCGGTTCTTTATTGTCCGGGAAAGTTCCCTTCAGAGCGAGTGCGAACTCGAGAATATAGTCCTCTGTTTCGCCATAATCATAACCGTACATCGGCGGGTTGTCCCAAACATCCCAGTATCCGTTATGGCAAGGATTCTCCGGAGGATAGTATGGTGCGTAGGGATAGTAATAAGAAGACATCACCCTCATGATCGTTTTGCCAAGTGCTACATCTTCCGGAATTTTAAGAGTATATTTTATCTCCTGCTCGCTGCAGCCCGGATATAAATTGGCCTGCATTCTCCAAGGCGGATCAACGTTCGGTCCTGCCGGATCGTTGAACCATTCGCCCGGATCCTCGAAGTCTCCGTCCATGTTCCAGTCAATGAATATTCTGACAGTATAATAGTCCCACATTGAATTCGGGCAGTATGAGTACCCCCAGGAATAATTATACCCCGTCAGCTTCAGATTGATTGTCAGGTCGTATGTTTCCCCAAGCATAACTTCGCCAGTCTTGCCCGTGAACAGATAGCATTGATTGCCTTCCCATTCATCACCGGAAGTGCGCTCAAGCGGTACTTCATTCGCGTTTGAAATCTTCACTCCCTTTATCATGCCGCCGGCATATTCATCTCCCCACTGCGCGCCTTCAGCTGGCTCGCAGTAGCCTCCCCACTGATATGTGGCATACCATTGATCTGGCGTGCAATATCCTGTCGGTTGCGCCATCATCCCGGCAACACTAAATGCAAGCAAAGCTCCAGCGACAGCGATTCCTCTCAAGAAGCTTTGATAATTTTTCATAAAAATAATCCTCCATATAAGGATAGTTTATTATTTACAGATTTTACTGTCTCTATTTCATATTTTTTAACGAAAACAGCGGCCACAGACATTTTTCAATTTCTGAGACCGCTGTTTTGTTATCTAATATTCGGCAGCGCTCAGCTTATTTCACGACATTAATTGTCGTTGTCACTGTTGCTCCGCC
>CAZIHB010000420.1:0-2624 GCA_964538535.1 uncultured Hyphomicrobiales bacterium
CGCAGACGGCGGTTGTCGATATATATAACCAGGTTATAAAAGGATTCTGCGCGAAACTCTCGACGAGCCAGCTGGCAGAGCTCAGAGCCGATAATTCCGTTAAATTCATAGAAAAAGACAGAGTCCTCTCTCTTGACGATAAAGTCGAATCGGTGCAGAATCCGAAAGAAACTCAGTCATTATCCCAGTATATGCCGTGGGGCATCACATTTGTCGGCGGTCCAGTAAATGCTGCGGCATCAACCGGCGTGGCATGGATAGTCGATACGGGCATATGCCTTGACCACCCGGACCTGAACGTGGATAAAACCCTCAGCAAAACTTTCGTGACGAGCGGCGCGGACGCCCTTACTCCGAACGACCTGCACGGCCATGGCACGCACGTCTCCGGCACGGTTGCCGCCAAGAACGACAATATCGGGGTTGTCGGCGTATGCGCCGGGGCAAAGGTTATTGCTGTTAAGGTGCTGAATCAATATGGTTCGGGCTCGATTTCGCAGATTGTAAACGGCCTGAACTACGTGAAGAGCAAGCTGTTCAAGGATAGAATAAACGTTGTGAACATGAGCCTATCCGCAAGTGCCTCGAGCACACTCGATCTCGCGGTCAAGAATCTGGCAGCAGCCGGTGCCTACGTTGTCGTGGCTGCAGGAAATTATGCCAAGGACATCAGTTTATACTCGCCGGCGAGAGTGAATGCAGACAGGGTTTACACCATTTCCGCCCACGACAGGTACAGCACTTTTGCCAGTTTTTCGAACTATGGCGCCGGAGTGGATTATTCAGCCCCGGGAGTGGGAGTATATTCGACATACAAAAACAATTCATACGCTTCGATGAGCGGCACATCAATGGCCACACCGCACGTTGTCGGCATACTTCTTGCTAACAACGGGGTGATAAACTACAGCGGCACGGTCAAGAACGACAAGGATAACTATCCCGACAAGATGGCATCGAGATAAGGAAAAAAAAAGTCAAACACCCCGCACGATAAATAAAGGCAGTTCTCTCGTTGAGGCTGCCTTTTTTTTTTTTGTTTCGCTGCGAGCGCATTGAATGCCGGATCCGAAATTATGCACACGCTGCACCGGGTATAAAATTTATGCCTGAATGTCTTTGAAGATAATTAAATTTGTAATTGTCTGATTATTGATTATTTGCGGGAATTGATTTGAAGAGCGGGCTGAGCGAGAAAGAAATACGGGTGTTGCCTGATTACATAGCCAACCAGATTGCAGCCGGCGAGGTGGTGCAGAGGCCCGAGAGCGTTGTGAAAGAGCTGGTGGAGAACTCTATCGATGCCGGAGCCGACAGCATAGCAGTTGTAGTCAGGGGAGCAGGGAAGAACCTGATCCACGTGTTTGATAACGGGCATGGAATGAGCAGGGATAATCTCGCGCTGGCAACCAAACGCCATGCAACAAGCAAAATCCGCAGCTCCGAGGATCTGGACCGTATCATGACGTTCGGATTCAGGGGCGAGGCGCTGGCCTCGGTGAGCTCAGTGGCAAGCCTGGAGATACGGACAAAGCGCCCCGAGGATGACCTCGGCTGGAAACTTACTGCCGAACCGCTTAAGGAGGAAGTTATAGAGCCGGTCGGAACCGACAACGGCACGCAGGTATTCGTACGGAATTTGTTTTATAACGTGCCGGCACGAAGGAAATTCCTCCGAGCCAACCTGACGGAGTTCAGGTACATATCCGACACCATGATCAGATTTGTCATTGCCAATCCCGACATACGGTTCACTTTTTATGATGAGGACTCTCTTGTATTCGATATTCAGCCCGACAGCCTGCTGAACCGCATCGTGAAAGTGCTTGGCAATTACGATGCTGATTCATTCATGGAAGTGGATTATGCCGGCAGCATGATGCACGTGAGCGGGTATATCGGTCTGCCGCATCTTGCGAAAGGGTCGGGGACGGGGCAGTACTTTTTTCTGAACAAGAGGGCGATAGAGAGCAAATCGCTTGCACACGCGGTTTATTCCGCATTCGAGCATTTGCTCGAGAAAAATCAGAAGCCTGTTTTTATCCTAAATCTCGAAATTGACCCCTTGCAATTCGATGTTAACGTGCATCCGCAGAAGCACGAGGTAAAGTTCGAGGATGAGCGCCACGTTTATTCGACAATCCGCAAGGCTGTCACACTGGCGCTTGAGAAAAACAACCTGACACCCGGCGTTATTTTCAGGGAGCAGGAGAGCATGGTGCCTTTTGTCAGTGTGCCGGGAGGGGATAACGACGATTTGCTGCTTGTTAACAAAATCACCGGCGAGATAGTCGAGAGCCGCGTGCCGCAAATTGAAAGGCCGGGAGGTTATCCCGGAGAAAGATACCGCGGCGGAGGCAATACTGAGGCATTGGACTTCAATCTTGCACCTTCGGCCCGTGGAAAGCAGTCTGAAAGCGGCGGATTCTCCATAAGCATGTATGATAAGCTTTTTGGCCGCGATCCGGATGAACCCGATGCACCCGCTGAAACAAGGGCTGGCGAACCTGCCAGGCCTGCATCCTTTCTTCAGATCCACAACAAATATATATTGATGCAAAACGAAAGAGGAGTCCTGATTATCGACCAGCATAACGCGCACGAGAGAGTGCTCTACGAGAAAG
>CAZIHB010000421.1:0-2622 GCA_964538535.1 uncultured Hyphomicrobiales bacterium
TGCGCGAAGAAGTGCACGTTGCCCGTTACTTCGGCCTGGACTCTCGCGCCGCCGAGATCTTCCATCGAAATTTCCTCGCCGAGGACGGTCTTGATAACTTCAGGCCCGGTGATGAACATCTTCGAAATCTTATCGACGACGAAGACGAAGTCGGTGAGTGCGGGCGAATAGACCGCGCCGCCGGCGCAAGGGCCGAGAATGACGGAAATCTGAGGTATCACGCCCGATGAGCGAGTGTTGCGGAAGAAAATTTCCCCGTAGCCCGCCAGTGAATTGACTCCCTCCTGGATCCTCGCGCCGCCGCTGTCGTTGATTCCGATAAGCGGAATACCGAGCTGGAGCGAGTGATCCATGATCTTGGTGATCTTACGGGCGTGCATCAATCCGAGAGAGCCGCCCGCCACGGTGAAGTCCTGAGCATAAATGCCGATCGGGTGGCCATTCATCATGCCCGTGCCGGTGACAACACCGTCACCCGGCAAAAACTTCTTGTCCATACCAAAATCTTTGTTGTGATGCTCGACGAAGAGGTCGTACTCATGGAACGACGAGGTGTCGAGAAGCGATTCGATTCTTTGCCTTGCAGTAAGCTTTCCCATGGCTGCCTGCTTTTGAATGGCTTTTTCCCCGCCGCCCTCGGTGACGGTGGATTTCTTCGTGAAGAAATCGAATAGTTTTTTTGCAAATGACATTTGACAAACCCCATTAAAAATAATACCATAGAGTGCAAATTTACAAAACTTGGGATATAGTGATATAATAATTTTGCATATATTAGTCAAAAGCCTTGCTTAATAAGTGAAAACAGGCTTTTGCTCAAAAAAAAGATGATAAAATCCTTAGAAAAATTGAGAATTATTATTAAATTTCATATTAAGGATTTAAGCACTTTGCAGGAAAAAAAATGACTGATGATTCGTGCATATGCGTTAGGCCCTCAATACTGATTGTTGATGATTCAATAATCGGCCGCAGAATGCTTAAATCCATGATAAAAGCAATTGACTGCCTCGTCCTCGAGGCGAGCGGGGGCTACGAGGCGCTTGAAATAATATATTCCAAACAGCCTGACCTTATGATCCTCGACCTGCTGATGCCCGACCTCTCGGGCGCGGAAGTGCTGAGCGTGCTTCACGATTCCAATTACATGATCCCGTCGATCGTGGTCACGGCCGATGTGCAGGAATCCACGAAAAAAAGGTGCATATCCAGGGGCGCAGGCTTTTTTATGAACAAACCGCCGGACGCCGAAGAACTGCGGGCAAAGATTATTGAATTGTTGAACCAAAAAAGAGAAAAAGATGCTGCCCGGCGATGAATACAGGATTGAAATGCTGAGCGAGCTGATTAATATCGGGGCCGGCCGCGCCGCAGGGATGCTCAACAGCCTGACGGGCAGGCACATCAGCCTCGGTGTGACACGCGCCGGGATGCCCGGCGCGGAAGATTCCACCCCGGCAACCGCGGCGGAGGCGGCTTGTTCATTCGTCAAAATCCGGTTTCAGGGCGAGCTTTCAGGCTGCGGGTTCTTCATTATTCCATCAGTGAGCGTGCCGCAACTGGCTACGGCATTTGCCGGCGGGGAAAGCATGGGCGGCGATACTTCCGGCGTCAGCGATGCAGCCCTGCAGGAGCTGGGAAACATACTGCTTAATTCCGTGATAGGGACTCTCGGCAATCTTACCGGCCTGAACCTGACCTTCACCGCTCCCGTTTGCGGGGAGGGAAGCAAAACGGAGATTATCGAGCTTTCAGGGCAGCCGGAATCAGCCGCCGGCATCCTGGCAAGAACGAGCTTTACAATTGAAGATCCGGTTATTGCCTGCGAATTCGTGATTTGCTTCGGGGCAGGCACTCTTGAAACGCTGACCAGATATGAGAATGATTACAAAAAAGGCAAGGAATAAAATGGTATGGCATCAGATATAAATTTCCGGGAAAGATTCGAATTATATGACTTTGTTCCTGTCGGGATTGCGATCATCAGCAGCGATCTGGAAATAATATGCTGGAATTCATGCCTTGAGAAGTGGACCGGACTTGCCAAGCCGGATGTCATAGGCAGGCAGCTTGTAGATATCGTGCCGCAATTCTCCAAGTATTTATATAAAAGCCGGCTTGAGGATGTGTTCAATTACGGCACTTCAGTGCTATTTTCGCCTCAGCTTCACAAAAGCCTTTTTAATTCATTTCTGCCCGACGGCGCGAAAAGATCTTTCAACACCACCGTGAGCCCGCTTCTTTCTTCCGATGGCAAAAGCATGTTCGCACTGTTCAGCGTGGAAGATGTCACAGAGCTGCTGAAGCGGATTAAAGACTATCGGAACCTGAAGGATAAGGCACTGGAAGAAGTTGAAAGCAGGAAGAAGGCACAGGAGAGCCTGACGGACAACCTTAAATTCCTCGAGAAAATTTTCGATACCATACCCAGCCCGGTGTATATAAAAGGGCGAGACGGAAGGTACCTCGAGTGCAATTCGGCCTTCACCCGGGTTTTCCGAAAGGAAAAGCAGGAAATAATCGGGAGAAGGGTTGAAGAGATATTTTCCGAGAATATTGCCGGTATAATTGTTGAGAAGGACAAAGAGCTCGAGGAATCCGATGATATTCAGGTGTTTGAGA
>CAZIHB010000422.1:0-2619 GCA_964538535.1 uncultured Hyphomicrobiales bacterium
CTCGGGGTTCGGCCGGCCTCTTCCTGAAGTTTGGGTTTGAAAGAGATAATTTGGGAGCAGTGAAGACGAGCGACAGGATAGGCGTGGTCTATGGCATTCAAAAACTCTATAACATTGATATTAAGGAATTTGATGAAGGATGGCACCACGATGTGTCAATTGCTGCAGAATTCGGCGATGCCGTCAGGATTGGAGTGGGCAAGAGCCTGAAGAACGAATTCAGCTATTTCAACTACAAGGACTTCTATCTTGCCTACATCAACCTGAACAGCACGGAATACCCGGTTTCTGTCGGAATAAATTTCACTTATTTAACGGACAAGGAATTCAAGCTTCAGAACTACTCGATAGGATTGTTCATGGGGGTGAGCCTGTCGTTTTTGAGGATATAAGAATGTCAGTGCGGATGCAGAGCATGGCTTGAATTTTCCCGGAACTCTACGAGCGGGGGCAGCCTTCAAATTAAAAGACGTGTTCGCCAAATGGACATTTACTCCGCTTGATAACCGGGTGAAGTTAATAAATATGATTCAATATCTGAGTTATACATTGAAAAGTGTGAATTACACAGTGAGATTGTGGAGTTGTACATTTGGACTTTGATAAGCAGGAAAAGTTTGATAACTTCTGAATGTGAGTAATGACTTGTGTTTACTATTACTTAGGATGGTACGGTGAATGGAACGCTCGATATTTTGACACCAAAAGGCTTTTGGCAATTATTTGCAGAGAGCTATCTGTACCGGTCTCCCTTTAACGGACAAAAATAGAAATTTCTTATAGTTCGAAAATGCCCAAGAAAGTCATTATACTGGGCAGGAAAATTTTGAAAAAATACTAAGAGCTGCTCTACTTCCTCTTTCCTCCAAAATTATTTCACTCCTTATTTTCTTTTTACTATTTTGCAAACTGCTTCGTCGGAGGCTGATGTAGTTGGAAAAATTTATAGATAAAATAACGGATTTTATTATGGAATATCGTATCGAAAAAGACTCCATGGGCGAGATTAAAGTGCCCGCTGATGTTTACTATGGTGCCCAGTCGGCTCGTTCGCTCATCCATTTTGCAATTGGCATAGAGAAAATGCCGCGCGAGGTCATCAGGGGGATGGGAATCCTCAAGAAAGCCGCCGCTCTTACGAACTCCGGACTCGGGGTGCTCCCGCACGAGAAAGCCGCGCTAATCGTGAAAGCTGCTGATGAGGTGATCGAGGGCAAGCTCGATGCTCATTTCCCCCTCTCCATCTGGCAGACGGGCTCGGGCACTCAGTCCAACATGAACTCGAATGAAGTGATCGCTAACCGTGCTATCGAGATTGCGGGCGGAGTGCTTGGATCGAAGAATCCCGTGCACCCGAACGATGACGTGAACAAGTCGCAAAGCTCAAACGATACTTTCCCGACAGCCATGCACATTGCCGCGGCCGAGCAACTGAACCACTTGCTGCTGCCTGCTGTGAAAAAACTTCGCGACACGCTGGCAAAGAAGTCGGCTGAATTCAAAGATGTCATTAAAGTGGGCAGAACGCATCTTCAGGACGCCGTGCCTCTTTCGCTCGGGCAGGAATTCTCCGCCTACGTGCAGCAGCTTGATTTCGCGATAGAGCGCGTGAACATGACGCTGCCTGGTATATATAATCTCGCGCTCGGCGGCACAGCCGTGGGCACAGGGCTCAATGCCCACCCACAGTTTGCAGCTAAAGCCGCTGCACAGATTGCTGAACTTACGGGACTTCCTTTCGTGAGTGCCCCGAACAAATTCGAGGCGCTTGCCTCGCACGATGCACTCGTTTTTGCTCATGGCGCGCTAAAAACTCTGGCTGCATCACTCATGAAAATTGCCAACGACGTCAGGTGGCTGGCTTCCGGCCCCAGATGCGGCATTGGAGAGATCGTGATTCCCGAGAACGAGCCGGGCTCATCAATCATGCCCGGCAAGGTTAATCCCACGCAGAGTGAGGCCATGACGATGGTGGCTGTGCAGGTGTTCGGCAACGATGCTGCCATCAATTTTGCCGGTGCCTCGGGCAACTTCGAGCTGAATGTGTTCAAGCCCGTGATTATTTACAATTTCCTGCAGAGCGTCAGGCTGCTGGCCGATACCTGCACGATGTTCAACCAGCATTGCGCTGTCGGGATCGAGCCGAACAAGGTGAAGATTCAGCAGTATCTTGACGACACATTGATGCTTGTCACGGCGTTGAACCCGCACATCGGCTACGACAAGGCTGCGAAGATCGCCAAGCACGCTCATCATAACCGCCTGACGCTGAAGCAGGCTGCTGTGGAACTCGGCATCCTGACGGCAGAGGAGTTCGACAAGAAGGTGAAACCCTCCGAGATGCTTGGGCCCAAGCTGAAGTAATAATATTGTGAAATGATTGAAAGAGATCTTTCTCATAAACCATTTTGCATTTTTTACTTTTTTTGAAATTATTTCGATATGTAGGGACACGGTGGCACGCCACACAGTGTCCCTGCAGTTTTTTTAGAACCTGTGTAAAATACCCTGCGCCGACACCTGACCCGCGCGCGCAAGCCACTGCGTGGCCGCGCCCCTACAAAAAGGGGCTATGCCCCCTCTTGCATTTCTCGCAGGAAATTGCTTAATTGCAGGAAA
>CAZIHB010000423.1:0-2616 GCA_964538535.1 uncultured Hyphomicrobiales bacterium
AATAGTTGTGGCAGGCTCCACGGGGGAGAGCGCGACTCTCTCCGTGAAGGAAAAACTGTCTCTTATTGTTCATGCTGTCGAATATTCTGCAGGAAGGATACCGATCATAGCCGGCACCGGCAGCAATGATACCCGGGCCACAATAGACATGACACTTATGGCAAAAGAACACGGGGCAGACGCCGCGCTTCTCGTTGCACCTTATTATATCAAGCCCTCGCAGGAAGGACTCTTCAACCATTATCTGGCAGTCAGCGAGCAGGTGGATATTCCCCAGATTATCTACAACGTGCCCTCGCGCGCGGGCTGCAACATACTCGCCGAGACCCAGCTTAAAATTGCCGCGGAATGCGCGAACGTCGTGGCATCAAAAGAGGCTTCGGGAGACCTCGAGCAGATGATGGAAGTGATCAGGCACGCTCCCGATGGTTTCGGCCTGCTCTGCGGCGACGACGCGCTCACCCTTCCCGCGGTGCTTATGGGGGCAAAAGGTATTATTTCGGTTTTATCCAATTATGCGCCCAAGATGTTCTCCGATTGTGTTAAATTTGCCATTGAAGGTAATTATTCTTCGGCTCTCGAGCTTCATTATAAATTGTTTGATTTGATGCAGCTGAACTTTATCGAATCTAACCCCGTGCCGTGCAAGACAGCTCTGGCAATCATGGGGCTCATTAATGAAGTCGTGAGAATGCCGCTCCTGCCAATGCAGCCGGGAAATAAGAAAGCATTGCAGAAAGCGCTAAAAAAGGCTAAACTGATAAATTAATGCGGCTTATATGAGCAATTATAACGACTCTCTGAACCAGCGCGAAATCTACAAGCTCGTCGAACAGCTCACAACACGTGAGTTCAATGGCGAGCTTGATTTTCTTAACGCACTCGTCGAGGATATTATACACCACCCCGAGTTTGAAATCACAGGGGGAAGGGTGTGGGAGCTTCACCCGGAGCGAGAAGCATATGAACTGAGATACCAGACAGGGAATATTAGGGAAATCCCGAAGTCATACACTCTCACGGTCGAGCAGCAGCCCATACTGCGCGAGCTGACTAAGAAGCGCACAGCGCTCTCTCGCGAGACGGACGAGCTGCTGATCGATCACGGCATCGCTTTCTATTCCGTCACGGGCGTCGGGGATATCGTCAAGATCGGGAAGGAAAAATATTATAAATGGGTGCTCGGCTTCAACGCGGACTATATACTCCAGTCCTTCTACGAAACGCTCAGCATCATCTCAAGCGTGGCAACCATCACGCTCAAGGAGCACTCCGTCTCGAGGCTGCAAAAAAAGATTCACAGGGACATCGTGAAAGCAGCTGAAATCCAGAAGAATCTTATACCCGAGCACTACCTGGAGTTCTACGACTATAAAATCTACGGGGTGTGCCTGCCCGACAGCGACGTCGGCGGGGACTACTTCGACTACCTGAGGGGAATGCAGGAAGAAGAGGACAGGCTCGGCATATTGATCAGCGACGCCGCGAGCAAGGGCCTTTCTGCCGCCATCCAGGCCCTTTTCGTATCGGGTGCCGTCAGGATGGCCCAGATCTTCTCGCCGCGCATTGCAACAATGCTTTACAGGCTGAACAATATTATTTTCGACACCTTCCCCTACGAGCGTTTCGTCACGCTCTTCTACTGCGAGCTCACGCTATCCTCCAACAGGCTGGTCCGCTATGCCAACGCAGGCCACTGCGCCCCGATTCACTACTCCGCCGAAACCGGCAAGGTCTCTTACCTGCGCGCCACGGGGGGGCTGCTCGGCATCATGAAGGAGCAGAAATTCAAGATCGAAAACGTCAGCCTGATGCCCGGAGACATCCTCGTTCTTTACACGGACGGGCTGAGCGAGGCGCAGAACAACATGGGCGAGCTCTTCGGAGAGGACAGAATTGTCGAGGTTATCAGGAACAACAAGGCCGAAACCCCAAAGAACATTACTCTCGCCCTGCTCGACAGCGTCGTGAAGTTCGCCGACGACCTTCGCTACTCCGACGATAAAACTATTGTGGTGATAAAAAGAGACGAGACGACAGGCTGAGGATCAACTTAGCCAGGCTCGCGGCTGCTGCTTTTTTTTTTCAGCCGGCCATCTGATCAGGAATTGAATCCATTTTCGAAGCGGCACGATCAACCGCCGCATTGCTGCGGCATGATGAACGTGCCGCTTTTTTCAGCGCGGGCGGCTGTGGCATATATCTGCCCGCGGGGCCGGGGCTTCACAGGCGCGATGAAATCGCCGGGAGTGCCCGAATCAATTTCATCGCGCCGCGCCTGCCGGCGGGGATGAGTCTGTATATTTCCTCCGCTAAAAACAAATAGCTTGCAGTTGCCGATTGGTTTTTATAAATTATAACTGAGCAAAATCCTTAAACTAATTCATGAGCAAAAACATGAAAGGGCTGATTATTATATTGGCGTTTATAGCTGTTTATATCAATGCTTCCGCGGAGTGGAAACTGGTGAACCCGTATCCTACCGAAGCACGTTTAACCAAAGTCCAGTTTATCAAATCCAATCCCGATATTGGTTATGCCGTGGGCCGTGAAGCTGTTCTTAAGACGACTGACAGAGGAGAAACCTGGTTCCCTGTCATACGAAATTACTTAGCT
>CAZIHB010000424.1:0-2608 GCA_964538535.1 uncultured Hyphomicrobiales bacterium
TGCTACCTTTTCATCGATCCATCGTTCTTTCTCCTCGATTCCTCTTTCCCTGCTCACAAGCTCATTCCACTTCCTTTCATTAGCTTCCTTCGCGGTCTCAATTTCTTTCTTGATTGCATCTGCTCTATCGATTATCATACGGCAGTCAGAAACGTATTTCCTAAACTCAAGCTCTTCATTGACCTCCTTCTCCTTATCCTTTTCGAAGAGTCCTATTTCAGTTTTTAATTTTTCTCTGTCTGCCTCAAGGGCATCTTTGTCCTTCTGCAATTGAAAAAATTGCCTCTCATACTCGCTAAGCCCTTCAATCACTTTCGGATAAGTGTAATATTTTATTTGCCTGCCGGCAAGAACATCTTTCACGGCCGTTGCTTTGGTTGCTATCTTTCCTGTTTCTTGAACTTTAATGGAACCTTTATTGTCAAGCATACTTTTATATGCCGTCACAACGCCAACCACCTGCCCCTTGGCATTGATCAGGGGGCCGCCGCTGTTTCCCTCGTCTGTTGCAACGTCGTGCTGCAGAAGATACCCATCCTGCAAATCAATTTTCGACACGCTCCCCTTTGACTGATTCCACAAATCTCCCGCGGGATGGCCAATAGCAACAACCTCCTCACCAACCTCTGCTTCATCGGGCTTTATTGGCAGATAATTACTTACCGGGCCGGCAATCTTAAGTATTGCAATATCAAGACCGATATATTCACCGGTGTCGTCAATCGATTCAACCTTGTAAACCTGCCCCTGCTTCATTTTTATCTCCACCTGGTCGGGCCTTAACGTTCGTTGCCATGGATCTTGAACAACGTGGTGATTCGTGATTATATAGCCATTCTCGTTGATAAAGAATCCCGAGCCGATGCCGTATTCTGTTACGATGAGCACAACCGCGTCAGCTGATTTCTCGTATATTTTCGTGGCCGAGAAGAACTGCGCCTTGAGTTCATGCGCGCAAAGCAGAATCATCAGACATAATGAAATTCTAAAATTCATTGCTTATCTCCTTTTCTCAGGGGGTTAATGTCCAGGTGAATATACCGGGAGTAATATCATACTCGCCCATGTTTACTCTTTTATAGCTGCTTCCGGTGCATGATTCCCTGTCAGCGTTTGCTATTTTGAAAGCATTGGTTTTGTCAACGCAGAATGAATAATTTGAATTTTGCCCGGTCCAACTTTTTTCTCCGCTGTTATATTCAGCGTATAGATAAATTTTGCCCGAGTAGTTGCCAATATATATCTTGCTGCTCGAGTATGCTTCAGCTTTGTACCACCCGTTGGACTGCCAGCCGTTTGCACCGTAATATGCAGCGTAGCAATAGTATAGCACATAACCGGTGTTATTCTGTACCTTTATATATGTTTCATAATTGCCTTGTGGCTGAGTGTTGCTCGTATATCCATCAACAAGCTCTACTTCGCAAGTGGATCCATCATCCAGAAGCTGCATTTTATAATTGAACCTATCTTTATAAATGAATATTTCAGGACGTGACTTCGAAGAATACGCGTATTTGTACCCCGTTTGCTTCCAGGTTTGTCCATTATCGAGCTGATATATGTTGCCATTATCAAATCCATTAAAATCGCTTACAATCCTTGCTTCAATTACTTCTGTGAGCTGCTTAACTTCAATGGCCCTCGAGCCGCATCCTTTAACTGTCATCTTCACTCGCCCGTACTCGCTGAATAGTTCCACCTGCGGGTTGTAATTGCTGCAGGAGTGATAATAATAGCTGCTCTGCATCCAATACGTCCCGTCATTCAGCTTGACTATTGTTTCCCCATTCCAGCCATTGAAACTTCCGTCGATGCGAAGAGAAGAAGCTGATGACATCAACGGGCAGATGAGCAGAGCAAACAGGAGCAGTATTTTATTCATTGATGATTTCATAACTTCTTTAAGCCTCTATAAATGAAAAATCTGGGCATTGAAAACCGGATTATCCCAGGACTAAAAATACTCCGAAAAAAATTTTAGCATTTGTTTCTTTGTTTCTCTTGCCTGTTCGAATGTGTACTCTTCTGTAAAAGCGCATAGGTAATTTGTTTTATAAGCCCAGGATAAATCATTCGTTATATTACACATAATGATTGTGGCATCGAGACCGCATTGCCCATTATCCAAGCCGCTAATTTCAACTACTAAATCCCCCGGGGAAGAGCGTATCATGTTGTTATTTGTCACGTATCGGCAGTACGGAGCATATTTGGATTCTTTAATATCCTCCTTGATTGCATTATAATACGTGGCGAAAGCATCACTTGTCACGTCTTCAATCCAAATCGTTTTTGCAAGCAAGCCGGGAGCGGCGGCCAGCATGACAGCCAGCACGAGAGCTACTTTCTTTATCATTTCTTTACCCCTCAATATATTACTATTTAAATCATTCAATTTAATTTATCCACTTCTGTTCTAATTTTAAACATCAAATGTATAATCTCGTGTTCTCATTATATATCTGCCCATTTATCGTGTATAACTGCCTTAATGGAACCACCCTGCAATCTGCAAATTCAAATATTCCGTTTCAAATTGTCTCCAACTCATTCCACTATCCATAGCTTTTTTTTCCTCTTCACGCCCTGGTTTGCTATACTCGCC
>CAZIHB010000425.1:0-2591 GCA_964538535.1 uncultured Hyphomicrobiales bacterium
AGGCACGGCGCGCTCGCCGCTGTGTGGCCGCGGACACGGCACGCCGTGTCCCTACATTATTGCAAAAATCAGGACTTTTCACCCGGGCGACTGTAGTAATTTGCCATCCGGATTCTCTGAAGTGACATTATTTATACAATCTGCCGAAAAGGTTGACAATGACCCGGTGGAATTTATGCACTCCCTTCACCGGCGCGGCATGCATCAGTATGCAGTGCCCGGTGATAACATCCAGTCCGGCCGCCTTTGCCATTTCCATTGCTCTCGGCGAATCGCAGCCCTGCTGAATCCACACGTGCCCGATACCGCAGGAAATTGCAGAGGCAAGTATATCAACGGTGTTGCTCTTCGAGGCTATTATAATCACGCCTTCAGGTTTTTCAGGCAGCGATGCCAGGTCGGGGCGGCATTCGGCAGTGCCGATTGATTCGCACTTCTTGTTGACGGGCGCCACGTTGAAGCCGTTTCGCACGAGCGTATCGAAGGCGATAAAGCCGAAGCGCCGCTTGTCGCTCGAGGCGCCGACAAGCGCGAATGACGGCAGGCCAAGGAATTTCTCGATTTTCTCTCTTCTATCCATGAGCACCTCATAATAATAAAAAATACATAAGAACAGGATAACTAACCAATAATCAAGTTAATCAATTCGAACGTATTATAAAATAAAAAAAAGGCCGCGTTCAGTTGCGGCCCGTTTTCACTACCATATTATTTTATCCGGCCTCAGTCGGTTTTGTAAGCGTTGCAGCAGGGCGAAGTTTCGACTTTGTCGTCCTCGAATTTAATCATGTTTATGAATAGGTTGATACGCCTGATCGGATCGTAGTCTTCCTCCCGTTCCTTGATTGTCTTATCATAGTATTTGCCCTCGGCAAGAATGATAATTTTCGCCTTTTTCAATGCTTCAGCGCGCTCTTGCGGCGTCCTGAACTCGCGAGTGGGATAGAAGACAAGTCCTTGGACGTAATATCTGTTAAAATTCGCGTCGGCTCTGAGTCGCTTCAAAAGCTCGAGGAAGCCGAAGTAAACCCTGAGCTTGGATAGATTGTCGTTATCCTTGCTGAGCGTGGAATTGTTTGCTATTTTCACGTCATTCAGGGATATATTTTTCTTCACGGTGTCGATTTTCCCTTCCGTGTAATTAATTGTATTTCCCTTGTAATAGCAGATACCGGCATCGCGCCTGTCGCTGTAAGCTTCCATTTTCACCAGTAATTTGCTTCCCGGCGATACGGAATCTATGGTCTCGAGCGCCGGGATGAACCTCTTTGTGATCTCGTCGCGCATAGTGTTCAGGTTGCCATCCACCTGCAGTGAATAATTTTTATATTCCGCCTTTCGTTTCTCGCGTTCATCCTTGTTGCCTACGCCGTATTTTCTGTGCTTCGGGCTAAGCTCGATCCAGTTCGCATCCTCGAGCCGGCCGCCCGTCTGCAGTTCCTTCAGGTGCTCGGCAAGGCCCTCGCTCGTGTTCACTTTCCAGAACGCGGTCTGGAAATAGGGCACATTCTTGTTGTATTTATGCTTCATATCGAGGAAGTTGCATGAGCATGGCGGCTTGACGAAGTAAACAGGTGTCAGCTCAAGCGTGTCGTTAATGATCATGTTGCCGGTTGGTGTCCCCGTTTCCAATGGTTTTACGCGTGTTTTGTTTGTCCGTACAACCGGGCCTACCGCCATGACGCGGCTTGTATCGAACCGTGGCACAGTGTCATATTCAATAAATTTTCGTGTTTTTTTAATTGTTCGGCCGCCTTCGTTCCATTCGCGCTTTGAAATTGTTGTCTTGGTGATTTCAATTCCAAGCGTGTTGTCGGCAATTTTCTTTTGCACGTCGATCTTTTTCTGATCGCAAATCTGTTCGCATGGCTTCATGGATGTGTATTGAACCTTGTGAATCACTTCGTTGCACGTGACCTTGACCTCCCTGCCGCGAGACGAATCCTTTTCGAAGGTGACTTCGTTCATTTTCGGGTTTGCTGCTCCGATGGCCGCGGCAGGCACTATTTCTGTCACCGTTGCCGTATCGTAGCTGACCATTGGGCGGCTGTTTATTGTCGTGTCGTATTCAATTGCTTTTTCCCTTCTGATTATAGCCGGTTTCAGGGCCGTCACTTGCAGCGCGGAGTAGTAGCGCAGAAGTGAATCGACTGGCTCCTCGCAAACGAAGGAATTTCTCGCGGATCCGCCCGTCACAATATACTGCCTGCCTGGCTTGAGCCTGAACGACATGCTGTCCTGATTATTCCTGACAACATCGGTTTTGGAATCGATATCAACGAGCTTGACGATCGGATCCTTAACGCTTTGGCCGGGATTGCCTTTATTAATTACAATCAGGTTATACGTTATCGATGGCGGCGGCGGAGGCGGGGGTGGTGGTTGAACTTCGCACCTGAAGCCATAGTCGAACGAGTAAAGGTCGAACCGCCCTTTGCCTGCAACGAGTGTGTCTCCCCTCTGATTGGCTGCTGCCGGCGATTGATTCCTGTTGGAGGCAATGAAAAGCTTCTTCATCGGTGAATCGGCAGAAAATGGCGCTGCCACGATGGGGAAAACTTCATCAGCTTTCGTATTAATAAAACGGTCGC
>CAZIHB010000426.1:0-2588 GCA_964538535.1 uncultured Hyphomicrobiales bacterium
CTCAGTTGGTAGAGCACAACCTTGCCAAGGTTGGGGTCGCGAGTTCGAGTCTCGTCTTTCGCTCGACGACGCAAGTCGTTACTTCCTCTTTATGCTGCATGCCTTAGTGTCATCCCCCCGATGCTAAGGCATTTCTTTTGTTCTTTTTTTTAGGCCGGTTAAAATCGGCAACACAATGCGAAAGTAGCTCAGTTGGTAGAGCACAACCTTGCCAAGGTTGGGGTCGCGAGTTCGAGTCTCGTCTTTCGCTCGACGACGCAAGTCGTTACTTCCTCTTTATGCTGCATGCCTTAGTGTCATCCCCCCGATGCTAAGGCATTTCTTTTGGGGAGAAATATTTCAAAAAATACCCGGCTGCCTCTCCTCTCTGCTGCTATTCAAAATCTGCTTCGGCATCTATTCCGGGATCGCCCTCGGATGCAAAATCAATGTCAAGGGTGTCCACGTTCTGGTGCTTGATCATCCTTGCCTTAACGAGAAAAACAAGTTCCTCGGATATACATTTGGCCTGCCTGGAAATAAACTGAATATTGCGATTAATATCAATAAGGTGTGAGCATATTTCGATTTTGCCCGTGTCCTCCTTCATCATTCCGACAATAATATCCATGTTCGCTTTGAAGAGCTCATCCACCTCACCATGCAGCTTCAGGGCATCGATCGCGGTTTTGAAATTTAGAAAAACGAAAGCATCCATGATCTTGCTGATTATTTCATTCACAACCGCGGCCATCTCGTTGAACTTTGTCCGGGCAATTATTCCGGGCGGAACGGCAAGCTCCCTCAATTTTTCGGCAATATTCGTCGCCAGATCGCCGACAAGCTCCATGTTGTCATTGATGGAGACAGTTGATAGCACGAGCCTGAGATCCATGGCCACGGGCTGATGCAGAGCAAATATCCTCATGCACTGCCTGTCTATCTTGATGTCGAGATTATCTACTTTTTCTTCAAGCTCGAGTACGAGCGCGGCGTATTCCCGGTTGCCCTCAAGGAGCGATTTGAGCGATGTTTCCACCATCTGCTGCACCAGTGTGCCCATCTTCACCAGCCTGAAGCGAAGCTTGTTCAGTTCCTTGTCGAATCTTTTAAAAAGATGCTCATTCATATGTTTTGATCTCTGATAATTTCAATTATTTATTTTGTTTATTTTTCCGAGGGAGAAATCAACCGAATCTGCCTGTAACGTACTCTTCCGTCTGCTTGCTTGCCGGATTCGTGAAGAGCTTTCTCGTGCGGTTGTATTCAACAAGCTCGCCCATGTAGAAGAATGCCGTGTTGTCGCTCACGCGGGCTGCCTGCTGCATGTTGTGTGTGACTATAACAATCGTGTAGTTGTCCCGCAGCTCGTGGATCAGCTCTTCAATTTTCGCAGTCGATATCGGGTCGAGCGCGCTCGCGGGCTCGTCCATCAGCAATATATCCGGAGTGACGGCCAGGCACCTGGCAATGCACAGCCTCTGCTGCTGCCCGCCCGAGAGCCCGAGCGCCGAGCCTTTCAGCCTGTCTTTCACTTCATCCCATATTGCGGCCCGCTTGAGGCTGTTTTCCACAATCTCCCCGAGCATCCGCTTGTCGCCGATTCCGTTCACTCTCGGGCCGTATGCCACGTTATCGAAAATCGATTTAGGAAACGGGTTGGACTTCTGAAACACCATGCCGATCCTCTTTCGGAGCTGAACCACGTCGATGTTTTTATCATATATATTTATACCGTCGATTTTTACTTCCCCGTCAATTGAGACTCCGTCAATCAGGTCGTTCATGCGGTTCAGCGTGCGCAGAAAAGTGGATTTTCCGCAGCCCGAAGGGCCTATAAAAGCCGTCACCTGATTCTCGGGTATCTCCAGGCTGATTTCTTTCAGGGCCTGCTTTTTCCCGTAAAAAAGATTCAGCCTGTTCGTACTTATTTTGATATTCTTCATGTTAAATCTTTCGCTTTGATTATTGCAAATTATTATTATTTCAACATCCTGGCCCGAACTCTCGACCTGAGGAAAATAGCGGTGAAATTCAGCAGGAATGTCAGCATCAGCAGGACAAGCGTGGTAGCGTACTGCAGCGGCTTCGTCAGCTCCACGTTGGTTGACTGTGTTGTCAGCACGTAGATGTGATAGCCCAGCTCCATGAATTGTGAGGAAAGGGAATTGGGAAGATGCGGCAGATAGTATGCCGCCCCGGTAAACAAAATCGGCGCCACTTCGCCCGCACCACGGCTGACAGCGAGAATCGCGCCGGTCAGTATGCCCGTGATCGAGCCGGGCAGCACAACTTTCATTATCGTCTTCAGTTTCGTGGCCCCCAGTGCCAGGCTGGCCTCGCGCAAATCGGCGGGCACGGTCCGGATTGCCTCCTCGACAGAGACGATAACCACCGGCAGAGTGAGCAGCGCCATCGTCAGCGCGGCCCAGATCAGTGCCGGCTGGCCCCAGTGCGGCCGTGTCCTTTCCTTGTAGAATTTCAGCGCCGTGCTCTTGTCAATGGGTGTTCCGGCACCATACATCTCTTCAACAATTTTTGTCAGCTCAATTTGCTCCTCCCAGTAAGCGGCATCAGCCCGCCTCAGCATCAATGAGATGTCCGTGCCC
>CAZIHB010000427.1:0-2585 GCA_964538535.1 uncultured Hyphomicrobiales bacterium
CCCGCCGTGGCTTGCCACCCTGTGGCCCTACAAATACATGATGAAATGTTGTTTGTGACAAGTCATTCCCGCGCAGGCGGTTTTTTTCCACAGGCTGGCAGGCGGAGATGGCCTTTGAAAAATCGTTGCTGAAGAGCTGCTTCTGCCAACGGTTTCAGCTCCTGTAAAAAAAATAATATTTCAAAGAAAATTTGATTGCTAATTTAAGTAATTACTTTACGTGTGGAGCATTTTAAGTGGAACATTTCAGGGCCAAAACGAAAAACACGCTCGTGGCAGCCATACTTCTCGTGATGCTGCTGCTTGCCTCCGGCTGCGAGACAAACCGGCCCGCCAGGGTGGTGACAACCTCAAGATCAAACGGCCGTGACGGGGACGGTGTTTACGTGCTCACCCTGAGCATGAAAAACACCGGGGAGAATCCTGCCTATTTCGTTGTTGCTATCATAGACGTCTTCAAAAGCACGACAAAAATTGATCATATCGAGCATTCCGTCGGCGATATTTATCCCGGGGAGAGCCGCACGGTGAAAATATCCGTGCCGAAGCTGCTCCGGGATGAACCTGATTCGCTTGCCATCTCTTACACGTACTCGATCACGGATAACGGGATGATGCCCTGATGACAATTGATATAGTGCCGGGCTTTGCACTATCAGGCCGGTTCACTGCACCGCCTTCAAAAAGTTATACTCAGCGTGCCGTGATGTTCGGCGCGTTGTCTGCCGGGCGCACGGTCATCGAGAATCCGTCGCTTTGCGAGGACGTGATGGCGAGCCTCGGTGCCGCCCGAAGCCTTGGCGCGGGAATTTGCATCGAGCAGGGCTGCAACGACCGTGGCGGCTCACCTAAGGTGATGATTATCCCCGGCGCGGGAGAAAAAAAACGAATTATCGACTGCGGGGAGTCGGGTTTCACTATGAGGGCATTTCCTGCTCTTGCCGCTCTCGGCGAGTGTGAAACCACGCTCTTGGCGCGGGGGACTCTCTCGCGTCGGGAAATAGGCGGGCCGGAGGAGTGCTACGCCGCTCTCGGCGGTGCGTACGTGACTACGGGCGGCCTGGCGCCGCTGATCGTGCGCGGCAGGCTGAGAGGCGGCCGTGCCCGGCTGGCAGCGCGAGGCACGTCGCAGAATCTGACGGGACTGCTCGCCGCGCTGTGCCGCGCGGAAGCCGAGAGCGTGATCGAGGCGGAAGGACTCGCGAGCAAGCCATATATTGACATGACAACAGACGCCGGGAGGCATTTCGGTGCCCGTATAGAAAACGAAAATCACGAGATATTCCGCGTGACCCCGACAGATTTGCAGCCATGCACGTTTACCGTGGAGGGAGATTGGGGCCTTGCAGCGCCGTTCCTTTGTGCCGCCGCCGCAAGCGGCGATCTGAGCGTGCGCGGGCTGAATCCCGGCTCGATCCAGGCTGATCGTTCGATCCTTGATATACTTGGATTGGCGGGGGCTGATTTTTCCTGCCGGGAGCACGAGATAAATATCAGGTGCGGCAGGCTCAGGGCATTCAGTGCCGACCTGACCGACACGCCCGACCTGTTCCCCCCGGCCGTTCTTCTTGCGGCTTTCGCGGAAGGCTGCTCGGTGCTGTATGGCTCGGAAAGGCTCCGCAACAAGGAAAGCGACCGCGCGGAAGCCCTCGCGGTTGAATTTTCGAAGCTTGGCACCCGAGTTGAGATCCTTGGCAGCAGGATGCTCGTGCAGGGCGGCGGGAAGCTTCACTATGCCGAATGCGATACCCGCCGCGATCACAGGATCGAGGCGGCCCTGGCGATGGCCATGGCAGCCGGCGGAAGTGGCGGCAGGCTGATTGACGCCGGGTGCACCCGTAAATCTTTCCCGGAGTTCCACGATGTGATGGACAGCCTGAATCGGCAGTCCGCGCAAGGGATTTAATAATCTGTTCAACGATGTCGGCAATTTTATTTAAATTTGCAATTTATATTTTTCTTGGTAGTTAAGTTCCGGAGCATAGATGAGGGCGAGTATTTTAAAAAGAGTGGTCATGGGCAGCCTCCTGGTGCTGTTATTATCACTGAGTGCCAAAGCTCAGTTGGCACCGATAATGATGGATGGCAAAATTGGTTATATTGATACAACAGGCGAAGTAAAAATAGAACCTCAATTCGAAACACCGGTTGAATACTCGGACTACATGTTCGCGAATCAAAAATTCAAGTGCATTGAATTTCCGCAGTGGGCGTACTTTTCCGAAGGGAAAGCCACTGTGAGGAAAGCGTGGAAGGTATGGTTTATAACGTTATACTATGAATACGGCGTAATTGATCAGAACGGCAGCTACGTCATCCCGCTTGGCGACGATATATACAGCCAATTCAAGGAAGGCCTCTCCCAGACAAAAGTGCCCCTGAAGCAGGGAGAATACGTTTATAATTACTCGTATTCATTCGTTGACGACAAGGGCCGAAACTGCATAAGCCTTCAGTTTCCCTACGCCTCATGCTTCAGGGATGGTTATGCAATTGCATTGAAAGGCGAGAATTACGGGTTCATAAACAAGAAGGGAGCCTGGGCGATTCAGCCAGCGTATGAGGATGTGACTCATTTTTCAGAG
>CAZIHB010000428.1:0-2575 GCA_964538535.1 uncultured Hyphomicrobiales bacterium
AGGCGGTCAATCTCTCCTCGCTCAATTCTACCGAGGATGATTTCGGCCCCTCGTGGAACATGTTCGACAACGTGCTTTACTTCAACACGATTGTTTTCGGCCGCTCGAAATTCTTCTATTGCCGGCGGGCTGATTCTCTCCGGTTTGATGCCCCTAAGCCGGTCAGGGGAGTCTTTGCAGCCAAGCGCGGGAATGTTTCATACATCACTTTTCCCACGCAGGATCTCGCCTATTTCTGCACTTTCCGTCAGGCACCCGCGAGGTCATACATGAACCTATTCGCTACCGTGAAGAAAAAAATGGCGTGGTCTGAAGAATACATTCTCGACAGCCTTCAGGGAGATGCCTTTTGCGGCCATCCAACAGTATCGCCGGACGGTTCCTTCATGATTTTTTCCTCCGACAGGGAAAGCAAGACTAAAGATACAGATCTTTGGATGGCATTCAGGCAGAGCAACGGATCGTGGGGCTCACTCCTGCGGCTTGACGAGCTGAATTCCTCCGGTAACGAAATCACGCCTTTCCTTGCTTCGGAAGACACTCTGTACTTTGCTTCCGACGGCCACGAAGGCCCCGGAGGCTATGATATCTTCGTATCAATAAGGGAAAACGGCACGTGGCAGAGCCCGCGCCCGCTTGACAATATTAACACTGCCTTCGACGAATCAGACTTCATCGTGCTGCCCGACGGAGTTGCAATTTTTTCTTCCAACCGCCCGGGCGGAAAGGGCAAGCTTGACCTCTACGCGTCAGTGCCTGAGCGTGAGCCTGCTGTTAAGCCTGCCGAGTCATTCGCCATTTACCTTGAAACTCTTGTTTCTTCCCTTAACATCAAGAAGAAAAATATGAACAGCATTTATCAGTTTCTGCCATATAAATCAGCCGAGCTTCACCCGTCAGCAGGAAAAATTATCGATTCGCTCCTGTCGGCTGCACCGGCCGCGCTGAAGGCAAGGACGAAGAACTCGAATGCCGTTATTTTTGTTCAATCTGAGAATTCCGGCGACTCGGCCGCATTCCGGGAAATGGCAGGCGTCACCCCCGATCGAATCGTATTCAGAACAGACAAAAAGGCAAAAATCGGCTTTGCTTTCGATGACGACAAGGGACTTATGAAACCGTTCCAGATCGGCAGAACGTTGATGCAGGCAGAGCCGCCGCTTCTGGATATATACGTCGATTCGCGGCCCCGGGAAGAACTCGCGAAATGGGAATGCAGCGTGGCTTTCGACGAAACCCCGGTGGATACCGTCTTTCGCGGCTCGTCGGCCCCGGCGGGCTTCGCCCTGGATCTCGGCAAATATCTCGGGCTGATTTTCAAATCGGACTCAGCCGTGATCAGTTTGAAATATTCGACAAAATCGGGCAGAAACTCTTTCTCGAGCATTTCGCTGCCCATCACCCGGACAGAGAACAACGAACGGGAACTCATCGAATCCACGGGCAGGCTTCTCGAGGAATTTTATGCCTTCGTGCCGGATGAATACGTTTACCCTGACGATTCGGCTCTGAAAGAGTTTCTTTCGCTTGTGGCGGAGTCCGCATCGATTTCCAACAAGATAGTAATATCATGCTTCTCCCCGCTTTCAAGGCGCAAAGCCAACGAAGTTAAGGAGATGGTTATCGGCGGCATGAAGAGGAAACCTGCCGCCATCAACGTTGAAACCGAGGCCTACCGCGACAATAAGTATTTCAGCAGGGAGCTCGCGCCATACATAATTAAAATTTCGATTGAAAAAGCAAAAATTCGGGAATAGATGAAATATCTGGCACTCAAAATTGAGTATGACGGCACTAACTACGCGGGCTGGCAGCAGCAGCCCAACGCGCCCACAGTGCAGGAAGCCCTGCTGAACGCCGCGAGAGCGCTCAACGCCCAGGGGCTTAAGATCGACGGGGCCGGAAGGACTGACTCCGGCGTCCATGCCGCAGGTCAGGTGGCTTCCGCGCCAATTGGCGATGATTTTCACATACCTGAAAACAAGATAAAACCGGCATTCAACTCAGTGCTGCCCCATGATATTCGAATATGCTCGGCAAAAATACTCAACAAGCCTTTTCATGCCAGGTTCGATGCGTACGCGAGAGAGTATTCATACCGGCTCGGGCGGAGTGTCGGAGTGTTCGACAGGCTTTACGTCAGCAGATACATGCTCCCCTACTCTCCCGATAAACTCGAAGAATCCGCAGAGTTCTTCATCGGCGGTCATAACTTCATGGCTTTTTCGAAAAATAACCCTGACACCCCGAACCACGTGTGCACCATCGAAAAATGCGTTTGGAAGCTGGATGCGGCGAGCAATCGAAGCAGCGGAATCCAAAAGCTGGAGATAAAAGCCGACAGGTTTCTTTATGGCATGGTCAGGGCAATCGTGGGTGCAATGCTGGATTATTCACGCGGCCGGCGCTGCTATGATGATATCATACGCTCGCTCAATTCGCCGCGCGGCTTCGCGGTTTCACCCCTGGCACCGCCCCAGGGGCTCGTGTTTGAAAAGGCTTTCTACGACGAGTCCTTCGGCCTTGATTTTTAGCAGGCCTCCCTGCTCGTTTAGTGACGCCAGCCCTCAGAAAT
>CAZIHB010000429.1:0-2572 GCA_964538535.1 uncultured Hyphomicrobiales bacterium
TTTATTATAGAACTTATGGCACAAAAGAAAACATTTTCTGCAGGCTACGGCCTTATCATCGGGGATAGGGACTTCAGGCGGGCCTTTCTGATCTCGGTGGCAGTTTTTGCCGTTGTGATGTTCGCTTACTCCGGGTTTATTAACGGGATAGAGTCACGGCCGGGCGCGGTGCTGGCTGACCCCATTCTCGGCATGGTTCCCGCCGCGGATTTAACTTACGAAATTTTTGCTCTGCTCTACGGCACGCTCGCCTTTGCATTGCTTTATTTTGCGAGGGACGCTGAATCGCTTCTCGTGGCCATCAATTCATATACCGTGCTTTCACTGCTGAGAATTGCCTGCATGTGGCTGGCCCCGTTCGACGCGCCGCCCGGTATCATCCCGCTCGACGATCCTTTCGTGCAGTTTTTCGGCTCGGGAACGGTGCTTACGAGGGACTTGTTCTTTTCGGGCCACACGGCCACGGCTTTCATTTTTTTCTTTTGCTCCCGGGGCAATGCGCGAAAATTTTTCCTCGCCGCGGGAGTTTTAACAGGTGTCATGGTGCTCGTTCAGCACGTGCACTACTCTCTCGACGTGCTTTGCGCGCCTTTTTTCGCTTATTCATCCTTCAGGGCCGGAAAGCTTGCCGCTTCGTTCTCGCGGAGCGGATGCCCGGATGAAGCCCGCAGGGGAAATGCTGCCCTAAGGGAAGCAGGTGAGAGGCAGAGGCAAAATCAGAGCTGATGCTTCCGGCAATCCATACAATAATATTGCCGCACGAATGTGTTTTTTATCTCAGCAGGGACTTAAGACAAAATACTTATAATAATTTTATTATTTTTGAAACGAAGCAGGAAAAATTGATTTTTTAAATAAAACTAAAGGTATAACATGTCGAGATATAAAACCTATCAGACCATCGAGGACCTCGCGAAGGCGGCAGGCCGGGAGGTGACGCTCCGGGGCTGGGTTTATAACAAAACCGGAAAAGGCAAGCTGCAGTTCATCGTCCTGCGCGACGGCACGGGCATATGCCAGTGCGTTGTGTTCAAGGCCAACGTCAGCGAAGAAATTTTCGAAAGCGTCAAGACTCTCACTCAGGAATCCTCAATCTCCGTGACAGGGACTGTGCGGGCCGAGGAAAGAGCTCCCGGGGGATTCGAGACTGATGTAAAAAATGTTGAGATATACCAGGTCGCAAAGGATTATCCCATCACGCCCAAGGAGCATGGCGACGCGTTTTTGATCGAGCACAGGCACTTGTGGCTGCGTTCGGCGCGGCAGCATGCCATCATGCGCGTCAGGGCCGCCGTCTGCAAGGCAATCCGCGATTTCTTCGATGGAAACGGCTTCAAGCTCATGGACTCCCCGATCCTGACTCCAAACGCCTGCGAGGGCACTTCAACCCTTTTTGAGACTGATTACTTCGATCTGGGAAAGGCATATCTCTCGCAGTCGGGGCAGCTCTATGCCGAGGCCACGGCCATGGCTCTGGGCAAAGTTTACACGTTCGGCCCGGTTTTCCGCGCCGAGCGCTCCAAAACACGCAAGCACCTGACAGAATTCTGGATGGTCGAGCCCGAGATGTCATTCTTCGATCTGAACGACGACATGGACCTTGCCGAAGACCTTGTTGAATACATAGTGCAGTACTGCCTGAAAACATGCGAGACCGAGCTGAAAACACTTGAGCGCGACACGACGAAGCTTGAAAAAATTCGCCGCCCGTTCTACAGGATGAGCTATTCTGACGCCGTGGCATGGCTGCAGGAAAACAAGATTCCGCTGAAAAAGAAAATCGACGGCCAGGAAGTGGATATTCACCCGTTCCCGTGGGGCGAGGATTTCGGCGCGGTGCAGGAAGAGGCGATTATGGAGCAGTTCGACAAGCCCTGCATAATCCACCGCTACCCCGCCGAGGTAAAAGCATTCTACATGAAACGCGATCCCGAGGACATGCGGGTCTGCCTTGCCATGGATATGCTCGGGCCGGAGCGCGCGGGAGAAATAATCGGCGGCAGCCAGAGGGAAGACAGCATTGAGCTGCTGATGGACAGGATTCACAAGGAAAACCTGCCCGAAGATGCTTTCGAGTGGTACACCGACCTCAGGAAGTACGGCTCGGTGCCGCACAGCGGCTTCGGCCTCGGCGTGGAGCGCGTGGTGAAATGGATTACCGGCGCGCAGCACATCCGCGAGGTGATACCGTTTCCGAGGATGATATACAGGATTGTGCCGTAAGCAAAAGTGCAGACGAGTAAATACAGAAGCCGTAAATATTATATTTGCGGCTTTTTTTTTGCCGCATAAGTCTTTTAATGAAAACTCCCCCGCCCGGTCAGAACCATGCACCACCGTATATAAGCTGGCAGAAACAATTTGCAGCGCTTCCCGCTAAATCTTTTCTAATTCGATAGTATTTTATCTACTCGCTAATATCGATAATTCAAAGCAGCAACACGACAAATATGAATATTCGTTATTGGAGAAAATTTTACCGTTTTGCCGCAAAAATCAAGAAATTCATTTGGAAATGAAGCTGCTTTTATTTAAACTGATAGAAGTTATCTTTCATAATTTGCGGCGCGAT
>CAZIHB010000430.1:0-2571 GCA_964538535.1 uncultured Hyphomicrobiales bacterium
AGAATCAACCTTAACGAACTGCTCGAGGAAACGTGTGGAACCTTCCTCGCTGCGATAACCTTTGACCACTTTTACCATGATCTTATCATCGCCTTTCTTCTTTTTGGTTTTATCACCAAATGTTTGTGTTTTAGCCATATCGCACTTTTATCTATAAAATCAAACAAATTATAGGAATTACAAATATAAGCCTTCGAGCAATGATGTGCAATAAAATTTTATCCACAACTTAAAATATTTCCACAATTTAAGCAGCAAACCGCTTCATTCTTGCCCTCTGCAGGTGCTTCTTTTTCGCTTTCAATCTTCAAAATTTCTTACTAAATTTATTCTTTGCCAAAAGCACTAACTCAAATTTAAGATAATTATAATGAGCTCCAAAATCAATTCTTTACCCGAAGACGAATTCCAGGCCGACAATGCAAGAATTCTTGAGCTAAGGCAGCTGATCAGGACTTACGACAAAGCCTATTATGCCGATTCGAACCCCCTTGTCAGCGACTATGACTACGACATGCTTTTTAAAGAGCTTGAACTGCTCGAGAAAAAATGGCCCCGGGCTGCCTCGCCGGATTCCCCGACCTCGAGGATAGGCTCGGACAGGCTTGAGGGCTTTTCGCAGGCAGTGCACAGGGTGCCTATGCTGTCGCTGCAGAACACTTACTCGATCGAAGAGCTCAGCGATTTTGACAGGAGGGTCAGGGAGGGGCTTGAGGGCACCGAACCGGAATACGTTGCCGAACTGAAATTTGACGGGATGTCCATCAGCCTGGTTTACGAGGACTGCCGGCTGGCCAGGGCAGTCACCCGCGGCGATGGGTTCGCGGGGGATGATATCACTGCAAACATCAGGACGGTGAGGGCAATTCCGCTCGAAGCCGGGCCTGTTACTATTGACGGCCGCGAGATCAGGGACTTCGAAGTGCGCGGGGAAGTTTATATGAAGGTTGAGGACTTCCGCAGGATAAATGCCGAGAGGGAAGAAAACGGCGAGAAAACGTTCGCCAATCCGAGGAACCTCACTTCCGGCACGCTCAAGCAATTGGACTCGAGGGATGTGGCGCGCAGGCCGATTCAGATTTCCTGCTATTATCTCATGGCAGAGGACAATCTGGCACCCAGGCATATCGAAAATCTCGGCTTGCTCAAAAAATGCGGCTTTCCTGTCAGCTCCTATACAAAAGTGTGCTCAGGCATAGGGGAGATCGACGAGTTTATTGCTGAAATAGCCGGCAAAAGGGATACATTGCCGTTTCAGATAGACGGCATAGTTGTGAAGGTGAACTCCATAGCGCAGCAGGAACGGCTCGGCTTTATAGCGAGGTCGCCAAGGTGGGCGATAGCGTATAAATTCGAAGCCGAGCAGGCAGTGACGCGGCTCAGGGAGATTACCATACAAGTGGGGCGGACCGGCGCGGTCACACCTGTAGCGGAGCTCGAGCCCGTTTTTCTTGCCGGATCGACGATAAGCCGTGCCACGCTTCACAATTATGACTATATATGCGAAAGAGATGTTCGGGTGGGCGACCTTGTCGTCATCGAGAAAGGCGGCGACGTGATACCGAAGGTGGTCGGGCCCGTGATCGAGAAAAGGCCGCTTGGACTCGAGTCTTTCAAATTTCCCGGCAGGTGTTCGTGCGGGCTGGATTATCCGCTTATCAAGCCCGAAGGCGAGGCAAATTATTATTGCAACAACCCGGAATGCCCTTGGCAGATCCGCCGCAGGATAGAGCATTTCGCCTCGCGCAATGCCATGGATATCGAGGGGCTGGGCGAGAAAGTCGTGGACAGGCTGGTTTCATTGGGAATGCTCGTGTCGCCGGCGGATTTGTATCATTTGAAGAATCACGGCACTGAGCTTGCGCGGCTCGAGGGATGGGGAGAAAAGAGCGCGGGCAATCTTTTGGACGCAATTGAAAGGAGCAAGGAGCAGCCGCTCCGCAGGCTTCTTTTCGCGATCGGGATTCGCTACATTGGCGAGGGGGCATCGAAAACGCTTGCAAGAAATTTCAAGGATATTGACGAGCTCGCGAGCGCGGGGCGCGAAAAGCTGCTCACGATTAATGAAATCGGTGAGAAAATGGCTGATTCCCTGATAAGCTTTTTCAGCGACAATGCCAACATCGAATATCTCGAGAAGCTGAGGGCTGCCGGAGTCAATTTTGCTTCTGATGATTATTCCCCGGAATCGAAAACCGGTTCACTCACCGGCAAGACTTTTGTTTTCACCGGCGAGCTCTCGGGGATGACGAGGAAGGAGGCGGCAGGGCTGGCGGAGAGCCTGGGCGGAAAAGAAGTGAAATCGGTAAGTAAAAACACGTCCTACGTGGTGGCCGGCGAGGCCGCAGGCTCCAAGCTTAGAAAAGCTCAGGAGCTGGGTGTGAAAATACTAAGCGAGGGGGAATTTCTGGAGATGATCAGGCAGGGATAAATTTCGTATTCATTTCATCAGGTTAAATACTTATAAAATGCCTCGGACCGCCACGAGGCATTATTTTTTATTGATGCCCATTATATCTTTTATTTCAATATTATTATGGATATATTTACCATGCAACTATTTGGGCAGAC
>CAZIHB010000431.1:0-2571 GCA_964538535.1 uncultured Hyphomicrobiales bacterium
ACCTCGAAATGATTTCAGAGAATATAGCCAGGGGCGACATGATGCTTCGCCGCCTCGTTAACTTAAGGTAATAATAACTTATATAGAAGGGCTCAATGAAAAGTGAAATCCTGTTCGAAGAAAACGACCACAAATGGGTTGTAATTGGCCGCGACCCCGAGAAAAAAGAATCAGTCATAGACACGAACGAATATCTGATCATCAATAACAACAACGCAGTGCTGCTCGATCCGGGCGGAATTGAAATTTTTCCGCAGGTGCTGACCGAACTTACCAAATACGTCGATACTGATAATATCCGCTCTATTGTGGCAAGCCACCAGGATCCTGATATTTCCTCGTCACTCTCAATGTGGCTGGACCTCTGCCCCAACGTGAAGGTTTACTGCCCATGGATCTGGACCGGCTTCATCGCGCATTTCGGAATGGGGACCAACCTGACTCTCAATGCAATACCCGATGACGGCATGGAGCTTCCGATTGGTTCAGGCAATCACAACTTGTACGTGGTGCCGGCCCATTATTGTCACTCTTCGGCTAATTTCTCCACCTACGACCCACTGGCCGGGATATTATTCAGCGGTGATATCGGCGCTGCTCTGCTTGGGGGTGATGCACCCATGTTCGTGCAAGATTTCGATGCTCACACGAAATACATGGACCTCTTTCACAGGCGGTGGATGCCATCCTCTGCCGCGCTCAGGGATTGGGTGAAAAGGGTCAGGCTGATCAACCCGGGAATAATTGCACCGCAGCATGGAGCCATATTCACGGGCGAAAACGTCGGGAAATTGTTGGATTGGCTCGAGAATCTCGAGGTGGCAAAGTGGGATTCCGGTGAGGAAGCGGCCGATATTCGGAAAGCAAAATGGCTGAAATGGAAAAAATAAAAAAAGTGCCGGGAATCGGGAAGATTTCCGGCACTTTAGTTTTACTGCCACGCCCGGGCCTTATTTGCCGCCTTTTTGTTTCAGCTTGTTTGCAGCCTCCACGAGGGCGTTCTGGAATCTCTTGTAGCGTTCGGCATTGGCACCCGTGAAAGTGGCCCTCTCAAGCAGGTTGATAGTGTTCTGAGCTATGGCCACCGGAATTTTGATTTCAACTGTGTCTTCAACTTTTTTCTTGCTTGTCTGGAATTCCTGAACGAATTCCTTGAACAAATTTTGGACGGCAAGAAAAGCATCCGCTTCGCTGCCCTTGATTTCAATTGTGCCGAGAGTTTGATAGACAAATACAATATCCCCGACAACAACGGTCGGGGTCAGCAATTGCACCGGCTGCTGCTGCTGGTTCTGCTGAGCGTATAAACCGCAGAACGAAAGCAGGGCAAAAACGATGATTAACAATGATTTCTTCATGCAATTCCCTTTTCTTTATATTGATAATCCGTGATTATTTCAAATCCAGGCTCAGGCCGAATCTATGCACGTTAGCAGAGGACCCGTACCTCGAGAAGGAGTAGTCCAGGCTGAAGTCATTCGCATAGATGCCAAGCCCGCCCGAGAAGCCCGTAAGGCCTTTGTCGGATTCAACTCCGGTGAAATTGCGCACCATGTTGTCATAGCCGACGCGTGCCCTGATGTATTTCCCGAGATAGAGTTCACCGCCGATGGCGAAGTTTCGTATTTTATCAGAAAAATTATCGGCATCGTCGGCAAGGTGGTGCAGCGTGAAATTCAGCAGCAGCGGCAATCCTTTCAGTCTGTGATTTATGCCGAGCCTGACGTCGAGCGGCAGATTCTCCGACGATCCGGCCAGCTTTGTAAGCTGCGCTCCGGCATGGAGCACGGATGCACCGATGTTCGTCCTCCCGTCCTTCATCTTGTAAAGTATCCCGGCATCCAGGGCCAGCGCGGACGCGCTTTCTTTCTCGAGCCCGACGTAAATATACTTGAGCGTCACGCCGTAATAAAGATTCGTGTCGAGTATGTTGGAATACGTCGCCCCGATTGCAAGATTGCTGGCGCCGAAAGTGCCCGAGCGGTTTCCGTCCTTATCGGCGTAATCGAACGAGCCGTAGCTCGTGAAAGCGGCGCTTGCCGCGATCGAGCCATAGTCATGGTTTGGTATTAAATAGCACGCCGTGCCGGAATTGATATCCAGCACATGCTTGATGAACGTGGCTGAAAAATTGCTCTTCTCGACTGTAGAAATTGCAGCGGGATTATAAAACACCGAATTAACATCATCAGTCACGGTAACAAAGGCTCCGGCCAGTGCCGAAGAGCGGGCCCCGCCTATGAACCTGAGAAAATTATATGGAGTGTTGTCGGCCATGGCAGACAAATTGACAATTGCCAGTATTACCGGCACGGCAAGAATAATTCTTTTCAGCATCCGCATTTCCCGATGATATAACAATTAAAGTGGTAGAAACAATCCGGGCAGCCCCTTTCTTCTATGTTA
Organism: uncultured Hyphomicrobiales bacterium; assembly: GCA_964538535.1. GTDB lineage: Bacteria > Bacteroidota > Ignavibacteria > Kapaibacteriales > UBA2268 > CAZIHB01. The sequence goes on from CAZIHB010000431.1 coordinate 2,407, forward strand.
TTCTGTCTCGCCACAATTTTTTTCTATAATCCTGTTTATCCCGTCCATATCAGCCGGGATGCCGGCATAATCCACGGGGGCGATAGCAACTGTTTTATCCGTTATCAGCCTTTCAATCTTTGAAACATCTATGCTCCCGTTATCGGGATAAACATCTGCCAGGAC
>CAZIHB010000432.1:0-2569 GCA_964538535.1 uncultured Hyphomicrobiales bacterium
ACGGATGTCTGGCCATCAGGAAAAGTGAATTCGGCATTTGCCCATGTTTTTCCGGAGTCAGTGGTCATGATCTTCGTGTAACTATCAGCAGAGTTTTTCCAAAAAGCGAGGCCGGTCCTTTCACTGAAGAATGTCGGAAACATCGCGGTTCGATGATCTTTGTTTTCGATACGGTGCCAGGTGTCCCCGCCGTCCGTTTTTATTAAACTGCTATCCAGGCTGCCATTGCAGTAAAAACCCGTTGTATCATCAATGAAACTCGGAAGGCTGTTCAGCCTTGAGTCAAGTTGTTTCCAGCTTTTCCCCCCGTCGGTGGTCTTTTGAATCATTGAGATAGAATAATAGACTATGGCCGTATCCGCGTTAAAAAAAATCATATCATATATTGTTTCATTTTTGGCCTGAAACCATTTCCATGATCCTCCGCGGTCAGATGTACATAAAATTTGGCTGTTTGTCCTGATAAACCCGAAATTGGGATTCGATTTAATAAATTGAATCTGATCCAAATTATAACAAGTGGGATATGGATTAATAATTTCCCACTGTGCAGCCGCATTGCAATAAAAAACAACCAATGTCAATAAAATAGCCCATGTCTTCATGACACTTCTCATCTCATGAGTTAGTATAGATTTAATGCTCGCTCTCAATATATGTATAATATTAAATCGCGGCAAGCAAAATATTTATTTTATCACTTCGCCCGAATTTAAATCGATAGTCAGGGTGTTATCGGCAGGGGGAAGATCTGACCAAAGTGATTGAAGCAGACACCCTGCCTGGACCATAACAAAGTCCGGATCGCCTTTCAGCTTGCTTATTCCGTTCAAATCAAACACGGAAGGCGATTCGTCGCCGAGGAAATGCGCCGGCAGGGCTGAAGTGTAATATGGAGACAGTGCCTTGATGTAATAATCGGCTTTTGCTTCGGTAATGTTCAGTGTGCTCATGATCTGCGATTTAACGATTGTATCGATGCCGTGCAATAGCCGCGCCAGCGAGTATTCCCGCAGCGTCTCGCCGGCCGCGGGGGAGTAGTCAACCGGGCATGGCGTCAGGGTCATCCTGCCGGCCGAGAGTCTGACGATCCTCGAGCGGCATGGATAGGTCACGAGCGAGCCTGTTTCGATATCGAAAAGCCTGCTTTTTTTACCGGAAACCATGGTGACATCATTGGAATGAAAATGCCCGGTGAAAACCGCTTTCAGCCCGAGATCGGCAAGTTCCGGGGCTATGGTTGCCCAGTCCTTGATCACGTATTGAGGAAAATAGACCGACTGGTTCGTGAAGTGCTCAGTAATGCCATGATGCATCATGCCTATCACGGTAATATTTTTCTCAGCTGCCCTCGCGAGCACGTTTTTCATCCATTCCAGTGTGGCGGGCATAACAGCTCCGCCGCTCTCGCCGGGTATTCTCGTATCGATGCAGATGATCCAGAGCTTATCTGAGAGCTCCGCCACGTAGCTCAGCGAATTTTTATCCTGATAGATTGCACTGCCATAGCCATAGGTAGAATATAAGATCCTGAACTGATACTCATTGACGCTGACAACCGGTGATGAGCCATAGATTGTGTATCCCTTCGCGTTCGGATTGGAAATATCGTGGTTGCCCGGCACGACAAATACCTTGATGCCTGCCGATTTGAGCTTTTTCAGATAATCAACGAAAAGCAGATGAGACGAGTATTCCCCGTTATATGTAAAATCGCCGGGGATAAGCACGATGTCGGGCTTTTCCGCAATCAGCCGATTGATCTCGGCGTTGAGGATGGCATCGCTTTCCACCACAAGCTTGCGGTCTTTGGCCACGTCGCGGGCGAAGGCATCGCCGTCAGTCCCAAGCATCGGGTCATACAAATGCGGGTCGCTGATCACTGCAATCGTCAGATCGCCGGCAAAACCGCCAACGGGCGAGTCCTGTTTATCATCAGAGCATCCTGCAAGGATGCAGAAAGTAAAAAGAAAAGCGATAAACCGATCACACTTGCATCTGAATCCCGACATGGCAACTCCGCTATAAATTACGAACCGGCGAAAAATAGTGAAATAATTTCGAAATGTTTCCATTAATATACTCCAAGAGAAAAAAATGTGTTTAACCGTGTGAATATTTGGATATAAATTGCCGGGCCTGTTCGAATGAAAAATTTTTAGGGCGAAAAGCCGTTTCATATCAGGTATAGTTAGATGTATCGGAGGAAATATGGAAGAACATGACGAAAAAAAAGCCGTGAGGGCGAGGCTGGAAGAAATAGAGAACGAGATAGCGGGGCTTAAGAAAGAGCAGGGCGGCCTGACGAACAGATGGGAGAAAGAAAAGGGATTCATAGCAAGAATCAGGAAGAACAAGGAAGAGATCGAAGCACTGAAGCACAGGGCTGAAACACTCGAGCGCGAGGGCGACCTGGCCCGCGTGGCCGAAATCCGCTACGGCAGGGTGCTTGAACTTGAGAAATCAATAAAAGAAGCAAGCGAGTCACTCGCGGAAATACAGAAAGAAGGCAAGCTGCTGAAGGAAGAAGTTACAGCCTCGGACATAGCGGAAATTGTGGCAAAATGGA
>CAZIHB010000433.1:0-2566 GCA_964538535.1 uncultured Hyphomicrobiales bacterium
AACTTCTTGTTTTTGTGGGTTTTTATACTCGGGGCAGCCTGGTTTTCTCAAGATATATTTTTCTTTCCAATCATCGGCCTTATGAAGGAATGGGGTCTTCAGAATATGAAAAATGAGATGCCGTGGTGAAGCAGCCTGACCTTATCCCGATAAAAAAATCCCCGAGTGATATTTCGATATAAATGTCGTATTTTTGCTCTTTTAGTCAATGTTATCAGCTAATTCGGCAACATCATGAAGAGCGGACAAGGCAGCGAGAATTCCAGGCAGATATCAATCAGGGGGGCGAAAGTCCACAACCTGAAAAACATTTCTATCGATATACCGAGAAATAAGTTTACGGTAATCACGGGCGTCAGCGGTTCGGGGAAATCCTCGCTGGCTTTTGATACCATATACGCCGAGGGCCAGAGGCGGTTCGTCGAGTCGATTTCAGCCTATGCCAGGCAATTCCTGGAAAGAATGGCGAAACCCGATGTGGAATCGATAACAGGGATCCCGCCGGCAATAGCCATTGAGCAGAACTTGCCGCAAAAGAATCCAAGATCGACAGTGGGGACAAGCACGGAGATATACGACTACCTGCGGGTGCTTTATGCCAGGCTCGGGCATACGGTATGCCACGAGTGCGGCAGGACTGTGCGCAGGGATACGGCGGAGTCCGTGGTCGCGGAACTGCTTGAAAATCAGGACGGTGACAAGCTGTATATTCTTTTTCCGCTGTCTGCCCAGGCCGGAAGCATACCTGAAGAGCTTGCAAACTATAATTCCAGGGGATTCTTCAGGTATATGCTGAAAGGCAGTGATGAGCTGTATAATTATGCAGAAGGAGATCTGCCGAAAGGCGTGAAACCCGAAGAAGTATATATACTCGCGGACAGGCTGGCGCTCGCCCGCGACAAGGACGCCGTCACGAGGCTGACTGACTCGGTGGAAACAGCATTCAACTCCGGCACGGGCCGCATTACGGTTGTTAACACGAGCAAGGGCACGACAAGGAAATTCAGCATTAATTATGAATGCGCCGAGTGCGAAAAAGTATTTGCCGAACCCGAACCAAAGCTGTTCTCCTTCAATAACCCACACGGAGCCTGCCCTCATTGCCAGGGCTTCGGCAGGACCATAGGAATTGACGAGGATTTGGTCTTTCCCGATAAATCAAAATCATTGCAATCGAATGCCATACATCCATTCAAAACTCAGGGTTACGCCTCGCACCTGATGGCACTCCTCGCCGCTGCGCCGAGGTATGGCATACCGGTTAATGTGCCTGTCGGCACGTTAACGCCTGATCAGATGAAAATCGTGATGGAAGGCACGCCGGATGGTGATTATATAGGAATAAACGGCTTCTTCAAGATGCTGGAAGAGAAAAGCTACAAGGTGCATTACCGCGTGATGCTTAGCCGCTATCGCGGATACACGCGCTGCAAGGCCTGCGGTGGATCCAGGTTGCGCACCTCGGCGCGGCAGGTGTTCCTGCAGGGGATGAACATCCCGAAGCTGATTAATATATCCTTGGGCGAGGTGCTTGAGTTCCTGAACGGGATCAGCCTGAGCCGGTATGAGGAATCCGTGGCCGGGCAGGTGCTTATCGAGGTGAAGCGAAGGGTGGAGCTGCTTGTTGATATTGGCTTGGAGTATCTGACCTTATCGAGGATGATGCACACTCTGTCCGGCGGCGAGGCTCAGAGGATCAATCTATCCACTGCACTCGGATCAACGCTCGTGGGGGCTCTTTACGTTCTCGACGAGCCGAGCGTGGGTCTGCACCCGAGAGATACGGGGAGGCTGCTTTCAATCTTGAACAAGTTGAAAAACCTTGGAAACACTATTGTGGTCGTGGAGCATGATCCGGATATAATCCGCCATGCCGATAACGTTGTTGACATGGGGCCGCATGCAGGTGAGCACGGGGGCGAAGTGATGTATTCAGGCAGTTTCAGCGGTTTGATGGAATCCGGGCAATCACTCACGGCTATGTATTTCAGCGGGAAAAGCAGGGTGTTTGTTCCCCGGGATAGAAGGAAAGCTAATAAAGGAAAAATTATTATACATTCCCCGCGTTCGAACAACCTGAAGATGGACAAGGTGGAGGTGCCGCTGGGCTGCATGACAGTTGTCACGGGCGTATCCGGTTCGGGCAAGAGCTCCCTGGTGATGGACGTGCTGTATTATGGCCTGAAAAAAGTCCGCGGGCTCTATGACGGGGAGTCCGGCACTTTCGAGAAAATAACAGGTATTGACAATATTGACAGCGTCGAGCTCGTTGACCAAACACCGATCGGCCGCTCGTCGAGGTCAACTCCTGCCACATATACGAAGGTCTTTGACGGCATCAGGGATGTATTTGCCTCGACGCAGGCAGCGAAGCAAATGGGATGGAAGCCGGGGCATTTCTCGTTCAACGTGCCTGGCGGCAGGTGCGAAACCTGCGAGGGTGAGGGAGTGGTCAGGGTGGACATGCAGTTCCTGCCAGACGTGCATCTCGAGTGTGAGGATTGCCAGGGCACGAGATATAAAAAAGAAGCCAGAAGCATCCTCTACAAGGGTAAATCCATCATTG
>CAZIHB010000434.1:0-2560 GCA_964538535.1 uncultured Hyphomicrobiales bacterium
GAGAACTGACGAAAGCAACTGAAGATTATCCCGGCGCGCTGATGTCCCCACAAAAGGAATGCCTGATCATGCCGGGGCTTATCGACGCGCATGTCCACGTTCCTCAATTTCGCGCTATGGCCTGCGGAAGTGGCGAGTTGCTGGACTGGCTGAATAATTTCATTTTTCCCCTCGAGAGCCGCTTTGCCGATGACGAATTCTGTAAGGTTCAGACTGAATCCTTTTTTAGAGCTCTTCTGGCAAACGGAACTACTACGGCGGCCTGTTATACCTCGCCGCACAAAAACGCGGCTTGTGAAGCCTTTAAAGCAGCCAAAAAAATCGGTATTCGGGCTTTTATCGGCAGAACGATGATGGATGTTGAATCGCCATCGGAACTCGCCTCCACGGCCGGAAAAAATATAGCCGACGCGATGGAGCTCATGGACTGCTGGCACGGCGTTGACGACGGCCGACTTCAGTACATAATGACTCCCCGCTATGCCGGCAGCTGTTCATTCGAGCTTTTGCGCCGCTCGGCCGAAATCGCCCGAAAGGAGAACCTGCTGATCCAGACGCACTTATCTGAAAACTTATCAGAGCTTCAATTTATAAAATCGCTTTTCCCGGAGTGCAAAAATTACACGGACGTCTATCTGAAAGCCGGCATTATCGGCGAAAATGCCATATTCGCTCATTGCATTCATCTTTCCGGCGAGGAGACCCGAATACTGCTCGAATCAGGCTCGAAGATCGCGCATTGCCCCACATCCAACCGGTTTCTTCAAAGCGGGGTGATGCCTTTATCAAATATGCTCGAATCAGGCTTTACAATTGCCCTCGGCTCGGACGTTGCCGGCGGCTGGTCGCTCTCCATGCTGAATGAAGCAAAAGAAGCCTGCGAGACATCGAAGACATACAATATCATAAACAGCCGAAATCCGGCTGCACGCGTTGCTCCCGCTGAAGCTCTGTGGCTTGCTACGATGGGCGGGGCAAAGGTGCTCGGCATAGAGGGCAAAACCGGAAATTTCACTCCCGGCAAATCCGCTGATTTCCTTGTTGTCGATTCCGGAAAGGTTCTTAGTAAGGACGCAGTTTTCAATAGCGACGATGATATTATTTCTCGAACTGTCTATATGATTTCAGAGTGTGATATTCTGCAAACTTACGTGAGAGGAAAACTTATCAGCCAAAGGGATTGAAACATTTATTATTTTTGCAAATTGTTTGATTATTGATATAAGGCAGATGGCAGGCACGATAGTGGATAAAGCGCTGGAATACTTCACCCGGCTTGAAGAATCCGAGGGAGAGGACATATACATTGACAGCATACCCGAACCGCCTGTTATCGAACTTGCCATGCCCCGTAAGGATAGCACCCCAAAAACAGAAAGCAATCCGGCAAAGAAAACAGCCACGCCGGTTAACTCTGCCCGGCTTGACGCCGCCGGCCATGGCAATAACGTACCGCCGGCAGCGGAAACGCTACAGAAACAAAGGGCAGGCTTGTCGATTTCGCCGGATTGGCGCGATTCGGCAAGCATGGAAGAGCTCAACTCAAGAATCTGCAATTGCAACGAATGCCGCTTGGGTGCGGGCAGAAAAAATTTTGTTTTCGGCACCGGAAATTTCGATGCCGACATCATGGTTATTGGCGAAGCACCCGGGGCGGACGAGGACGAGCAGGGCAAACCGTTTGTCGGCCGGGCGGGGCAATTGCTGACCAAAATCCTCGAGGCAATAAATCTGCCGAGAGAAGAAGTGTTCATCGCGAACATCATAAAATGCAGGCCGCCGAATAACCGCAGGCCCAACGCGGAAGAAGTGGCAAAATGCGAGCCTTATCTGCAAAAACAAATTGACCTGATCAAACCCAGGTTTATACTTTCCCTCGGGCTGACTTCAGTGGACACCCTGCTCAAGAAAAGCCACAGGATGGGAGATATCAGGGGTTCGTTGATGAACTACCACGGCATCAGCATGATGGTGACCTATCACCCCGCGGCGCTCCTTCGCAACCCCAATTGGAAGAAGGATACCTGGGAAGACGTGAAAAAATTCAGAAAGCTTTACGACGAATATTTAGAAACTAAGTCAAAATAAATCAGAAAGAAAAATTATGAAAATTGCAGTATTGTTTGGCGGATTATCAGCAGAAAGAAATGTATCGATTGCAGGCGGAAAGTCAGTAGTGGCAGCCTTGAGAAGTTTGGGGCACGAAGTAGTGCCGCTCGATCCGGCCTTCGGCTACGATCCGGCAAGATCGGAAGCAGAGCTGGCGAACATATCGGCATTTCCCACCCAGGAAGAAATGGCTTCCTTTCACACCCGGAAATTTGTTGAGTGCGTGAACTCCCCTGGTTTTGACGATATTCAGGCTGCATTCCTCGTGCTTCACGGACTCAACGGCGAGGACGGCACCATCCAGGGACTGCTTGAATTGCGCGGCATTCCATACACAGGCAGCGGCGTGAAGGCCAGTTCTCTTGCCATCGATAAGGCAGCCACAAAAATGCTTCTTTCAGCCGCGCGCATCACCACCCCGCTGTTGGCCGTTATAACGCCCGAAGACATA
>CAZIHB010000435.1:0-2558 GCA_964538535.1 uncultured Hyphomicrobiales bacterium
CCTGGAGCACTTCCACTACGGCCGATCCGCCTGCTTCTTTCTCGACGTAATTTTTCAGGCTCGATGCCAGCTTTTCGCCTTTGAAAGTCGATTGAGCCTCTGCCGCGCCTGCCGCAATAATCAGCAGCCAGATCGATGCTATAGTTAATTTTATCCTGCCGGAAGCCGTCATCTCTGCTATCTCTTAAGGTTTACTGCAGTGCCGAGTATCGTGTCGGCCGTGTTCACAGCCTTGGAATTAAGTTCGTAGGCTCTTTGCGCCGTTATCATGTTCACCATTTCTTCCACTATATCGACGTTGGCCGCCTCGAGGTGTTTCTGGAGCACCTCGCCGGTGTTGTTCGTGCCGGGCTGCTCGAAGGACGCGGGCCCCGAGGCCGGAGTTTCAACGAGCAGGTTGTCTCCCGTTGCTTTCAGCCCTGCAGGGTTTATAAACCTGGCCAGGTTTATCGTGCCGAGCGTCTGCGTTTCCGAAGAGTTATCCGTGAGGACGCTGAGCACGCCGTCACGGCTGATCTGCACTTCCGTTGTGTCCGATGGCACCTTGAACCCGGGCTCCAACTGGTAGCCTTGTGAATTTACAATCTCGCCGTTCCTGTTCAGCTGAAAAGATCCGTCGCGAGTGTAAGCAAGTGTGTTGTCGGGCTTTCTGATTATGAAGAATCCTTCGCCGCTTATGGCCATATCCAGTGAGTTGCTCGTCTGATAGACATCGCCCTGGGTGTACTGCTTGTTCGTGGCCACAAGCTCGGTGCCGGAGCCGATCTGCACTTCATTAAGCGGCTCGGTGCCGGTGTTGGCAACGCTGCCGGCCGGTTTGAGCGTCTCGTAAAGCAGATCCTGAAATTCAGGCCTCACCTTCTTGAATCCGGTCGTGTTCACGTTTGCAATGTTGTTGGAAATGATTTCCACGTATCTCTGCTGAGCCGTCAGGCCCGTCGCGGCCGTTCTCAGGGTTTTATCCATTATTGTTCATCCTTGATATTATTTCCCCGGTGATAATCCTTTTCACCAAAGGAAGCAGCAACGCTGCTGATTATACATATTTACCCATGGCTATGGATTTGTCCAGAGTGTCATTATTCGTAGTAATCACCTTGCTCCCGGCTTCAAACATCCTTTGCAGCTCGATCATCTGCACCATTTCCTTTATGATATCGACGTTCGAGCCCTCGAGCCATCCCTGGCGCACGCTGACTTCATCGCCGCTCATGAAGCGCACGTCCGATGTGTCCGTGGCGATAAAGTCAGTATTCGAAATCCTTTCGAGCGATTCGGGGTTTTTCACCTCGGCCATTAGCAGCTTCCCTGCATTGTAATCGTTGACGTAAATCTCGCCGTTATCCCCGATCTTTATATTCACGGATTTGTTGTCGTTCGTGATCAAGGGGTTTTTCGCGGCTTCCTGGTATATATTAATCGGGCCACCCTCACCCATAAGCTTTTTGCCATCCATGGCTGTAACGGTTCCATCCGTATCAAGCTTAAAGCTGCCGTTGCGGCTCAGGTAGTTCTTCCCGGCCTCATCCTGAAGCACGAAGAATCCACTGTTGCCGACCGCTATATCCAGCGGGTTGTCCGTTTTTTGGAACGAGCCTGCCTTCCAGTCGAAGTATGACCCCACCGGGGGGTCGTTCTGCTCCACGTCGCCGGGGACGTTGTAGAAGTTGGCCCTCGCGTCGATCAGGTTCCTCTCGAAAACCTCCGACCTCCGGTATCCGGCCGTGTTGACGTTTGCCATGTTGTTGGCCGTCACCTCGAGCCTTGTCAGGTTGTTCTGCATACCAAGAGCAGCGGTGAAAAATTCCTTGAGCATCGCCTGCCCCCTCCCTTAGCCTTTCAACTCAAATTCATCGGTTTCAGCGGCCTTGAGGCTGTTGTCATACATGAAGCACATCACCTCGGCAACGGCTTCGTAAAGGTCCTCCGTGACGTCTTTCCTGAGCTCGAGCTTGGCAAGAAGCCTCATCAGTTCGCCATCCTCGGCGATGTTCCTGTTGTTCTTCCTTGCCATGCTTATAATCCTCTCGGCCATTTTTCCCGTGGGGCGGGCAGATGTTTTGACAACTTCCTCCTTCTGAGCGACGAACATTATGTTCACCGCCTTCATCATCACGTCCCTCTCCACTCTCTCGAGCTTTTTTTTATGTATGGCTTCCATATCCCATTTTTTCCTTTTTTGGTTTCGATTACATCTATTTGTTTCACTAATCATATGCCAAGAGCCGGAAAAGCAAAGCCCCGCCGGAACGCCGGCCGCGCTATATGCCTGCCATAACGGAATTTACCGAATATTCCACACAACGTGGTTCACTCCGTAAAATGAAATTCCATTGCACTTTTTTGGCCATTCCGGTGCCCGTGTGGCTAATAATTGCCTCCGTGCGTGCATAGCAGGCTAATATTATTCAGCAATTTTTATTGGCAGAGCCTCAGATTTAATTTTTCTTATTGGAATATATGGTTAAATTTCAGCCTTGATTTTATACGTTTTTCTTATGTTTTTTAACTGTTTTTTGAAAAGAAAAATTACCTGCAATCGTTGTTTGCGGAAAAAA
>CAZIHB010000436.1:0-2555 GCA_964538535.1 uncultured Hyphomicrobiales bacterium
GTTTTTTTTTATTTTTTATTTACAAAAAAAATCAGATTATTGCTTTGTTGAAAATTGTTAATTCCAATAATAATCAGGTGGCAGATGGATCGAATCGAAAACAGCGATATTTACCCGAGAAGATTCAGCATTGGAGAGATAATAGAAATCGCGTGGAATTTCTTTCTTAAGAATTTTTATCGCCTGATGGCCATTGATTTGATCGTGATCATCCCCACAATCGTGATATTCATCTGGGTTATGCCTGCCGAGTTTACAAAGATCCTCTCGGCCGGGTTCCTTGGTACTTCCGGTGATATCGAGTCGCTTCAAGGCTCTTCGCCTGATATGCTGACGGGGCAGGTTTGGAACATGATGTGGTATCTCGGAGTGCTGGGAGTGCTGAACTATCTTGTTACTTCCGTGCAGATGCACTATGTCTATTCGAATATATACAGGGGCGGCATTAGCATAGGCGAATCCATCAAAAAAGGATTGAAGTCATTTCTGCCGATGCTTGCCACGCTTGTAGTGATACTGTTAATATCGATTCCCTCGGCTATATTCCTGTTATTTCCATTTGTTATCTTTATTGTCTGGGCTTCCCAATCATTATTCGCGACTGTGATCCGGGGGAAGATCGGCTGGTACGCTATAAAATACAGCTATCAGATGGTGCTCGGACGATGGTGGCTGACCTTTGCTTACCTGCTTACTTTCAGCTTCCTGAACTATCTCATTGCACTCGTGATCCTGATTCCCGTGATACTCTTCGTTCACGACCCGAGATGGCTCCTGTGCTTCAACTATATTTTCAGCTCGATCGCGGCGGTTTTCTTCAACATGCTCCTTCTGGTTATGGCAATAAACTACGAGGATACAACCGACTTCGATGAAGAAGGGCTTGAGCACACTTCCGGTGCAGCTGAATAAGTCCGCGGGCCGCGCGAAAGCAAATGCCGGGCCCGGGCCATGCTGCTTTCGGGCGGCGGCCATGCCTGAAAATAATAAAATAGCGGAGGAACCTTGAATATGCCGGTTTCTCCGCTATAATTTTTTATTCTGTTAATGCCTTTCCGCAATCGCCATCGGGCTTCAGTGAGGCAAGGCTATCTCGTGTTGTCGCGGTATTTCCTGACGTTGATGCTGTGACCGCTCAGAGAAGTGGAGAAATTATGCCTGCCCGAGCCGTCACCAACGGCAACAAAGTACATGAACGAGTGCTTCTCGGGGTAAAGCGCGGCTTCGATGGATGCCCTGCCCGGTGAGTTGATGGGGCCCGGCGGAAGCCCCCGGAATTTGTACGTGTTGTAAGGATTATTTATTGCAAGGTCGGCGTAAGTCAATTTCCCAGTTTTCCCTGCCGCGTAGAGGACGGTAGGATCAGCCTGGAGCAGCCACCCCTTGTTCAGGCGGTTCAGATAAACACCGGCGATTCTTTTTCTTTCTGCAGCCACGGGTGTTTCAGCTTCGATTATCGAGGCGAGAGTGAGCACCTTGAGCCTTGACCAGCCCAGCTCCCCGGCTCTCGCGGCAAATTTCGCGTTCCAGAGCTTCTCGCCGGCATCAAGAAGTTTGTCGATCACCTTGTCTGCAGGGGTGTTCATGAAAAATTCGTATGTCTCCGGCATAAGGTATCCCTCCACATTCTTCCCCTTTATTCCTCTTGCCTTCAGAAGCGAATCCGATGTGGCAAGCCTGACGAATTCAATGGAATCGGTGCCTCCGCGTTCCTGAATGATCGAAGCATAGCGCCTGAACCCGATGCCCTCGGGGAATGTCACCTTGGCAAAAAAGATATTGTGGCCTGAGAAAATACTCTTAAGTATGTCGATATTCCTTACCTTCTCAGGAAATCTGTAGTATCCCGGGGAGATAGTGCGGCCTGAAACCAGCGAATAGCCTTTGGCAATCAGCTTGAAAGCCCAGGCGGGCCTCAGGGCGCCGCTCTCGTTGAAAATGGCAATCACGCGGCTCGTGGACGTGTTGGCCGGCACCTCCACACTCAGCTTGCCGTCCTCATAACCGGATTTATACAAAATGCTCTCGAAATACATCGAAGAGCCGATTATAAACACAATAATGGCAAAAACGGCAATAGCCGCGGTTTTTAGTATTCTATTCAGAATTGAAAGGTGCGTTCTGTGTTTCCGGGCCAATTCATTCATTCCGTCAATTGATCAAATTATTCCGGTCAAAAATAAGTATAATTTTTGGGTATGAATCCAATAAATTGTATCTTGCAACATCTATATTGCTGTGTGGCAATATTAAATTTTAAAACCAGATGGAGAATACCAGATGAGCATCAAGGTAAGATTGGCAGGCAACAAGAGAGTTAACGCGGAAATAAACGGATATACGATTCATACTGACCAGCCCGTCAGCGAGGGAGGCGAAGGCACGGCGCCGACACCATTCGAGCTGTTTCTTGCATCGCTTGGCACTTGCGCCGGCATATACGTTCAGGGGTATTGCATGAGCAGGCAGCTGGACTACGAGGGGATAGAGATAGACGAGATAATGAAGATCGGAAGAGCACACGTCTGACTGGAGTTCAGACGTGTGCTCTTCCG
>CAZIHB010000437.1:0-2544 GCA_964538535.1 uncultured Hyphomicrobiales bacterium
TTTCTGCCGAAAACAGCCTTATTTCTTCAGGCATATTTTCAGGGTTACTGCCGGCATCGAGATTCCGGGCTGCCCCGCAGGGCATCGACTGCCGGGAATAATCAATTCGTGCAAAACACTTCACAAAATGTGACAACTCCAAACCAATAATTTAATCTTTTTCCAAGTTTTGAACAAAACATAAATTTAACTCACATATATATGGCAATGTAGATAATTTTGTATCTTTGCCGGTTAGGATTGTTTACTCATTTTCTTTCGTGGATGGCGGATGATGCGTAGTGTCAGGCTGAAAAAAAATGCGGAAATCAGGTTGAAAAGGGGACACCTGTGGGTGTTCAGCAACGAGCTGCAGGAAATGCCCGATTATGAGCCGGGTGAAGAAGTCGAAGTGATCGATTATCGAGGCAAAAACTTTGGCACGGGCTTTTTCAACCCCGGCAGCCTCATCTCAGTCAGGCTGCTTCTTACGAATGGCCATGCCGACGCGGATTTCTTCACCGGGAGAATTGAAGAAGCAAAACAAACCAGAGAATTTTTTTTCCCGGATGAACCAAACTACAGGCTTGTATTTGGCGAGTCAGACTTTTTGCCGGGGCTTATAATTGATAAATACGGCGATTATTTTGCCGTTCAGATAAATTCATACGGGATGGATATTCGGAAAAAAATTATTTGTGATGCGCTCATTGCCCTCTATCCCGATACAAGAGGAATAATCGGAAAAAACAGGAACAGGCTCCGCGATCTGGAAGGCCTGCCCCAATGCGAAGAAATCCTTTTCGGCGAGATTCCGGATGAAATAATAACCTCAGAATGTGGAGTTAAGCTTTCAATTTCGCTCAGTTCCGGCCAAAAAACAGGTTATTTCCTGGATCAAAGGCTTAACAGGCTTTTCCTGAGGTCAATCAGCCGAGGGAGAAATATTCTTGATCTATATTGCAACCAGGGCGGTTTTGCGTTGAATTCGGCTATCGGCGGGGCAAAGTCAGTGACAGCGGTTGACGTTTCGTCCGAGGCAATCGGCCGGGCCATGAAAAACGCCGAGCTAAACAATATCAATAACATTGAATTTGCAACCGCCGACACGGTGGATTATCTTGGCGAGGCAATCGCGCAGGGGCAGAAATTCGATATTATTGTGCTCGATCCGCCGGCATTTGCCAAGAATAAAAAATCATTGCCCACGGCAAAGGCAGGCTATGCAAAGATAAACCGCATGGCACTTCAGGCCCTGAATGAACGCGGGTTTCTTGTCAGCTCAAGCTGCTCGATGCATATGGATGAAGATACTTTTCGTGATCTGATCGTCCATGAGGCCGGCAAAATCGGCAAACGGCTAAGGCTCGTTCAAAGGGGCGTGCAGCCGCCGGATCATCCATCGCTGATGCAGATGCCCGAGACGACTTATCTTAAATTCTTTGTGTTTCAAGTGTTTTAGGGTGGGCGTATGATTTCAGTCGGCGCTGCAATAATTACAAAAGATGCTGAAAACATGATAGGGCGTGCATTGGCATCAGTCCGTGGAGTCTGCTCACAAATTGTGGTTGTGGATACGGGCTCTACGGATTCCACTCCATCAGTTTGCCTGCGGTATGGTGCCGAAGTGTACTATCACAAATGGGAGGAAGATTTCTCCAAGGCGAGGAATACTGCGCTCTCTTATTTATCAACGGAATGGGTGCTGGCGATTGACAGCGACGAAGAGCTGCTTCCATGCGCTTTGCCTGAAAATATGCTTTCCGATAGGAAAATAGGCGGGGTGAATTTAAAAATTGAAAATGCCCTCGGCGATAGCGGAGAAATAAGCACGCACAGATATACACGCATTTTCAGAAGGCATCCTGAAATTTATTATGAGGGCAGCATACACGAGCAGATCAGGCCGTCAATCGAGCGCTGCGGATACCGCGTAGAAAATGTCGATATAACCATAATGCATTATGGTTATTCTCACCCGGAACTCGAGAAGCAGGAACGAAACAAAGCGATGCTCGAGCAGGAAATATCATCAGGCGCGGAAAGCGGCTGGCTGTCCTATCATCTTGCCAATACAGAATTTAGCCTGCAGAATTATGCCAAGGCTGAACCACTCTTCATCAAGAGCCTGAACTCAGGCGAATTGAGCACGGAGCAGGCAGAATCCTGCAGGCTGCGGCTGGGGCAGATTTCTCTTGCCGGAAACCAATACGAAGAGGCGGAGCGGCGGCTTGATTTCTCGTCCGATAATATCGACACCGAGGGATTGAGGAAATATATCGTGGCCGCGTCACTAATGTGCAGGAAGAATTATCAGGAAGCTTTGAAGTTATATAAATCCTACGAGGTTGCGTCCTCGAAGCTCGTTAACCGCGAGGTGCTTGCCAAGGCAGTCATGACACTTGAACAGCTGGCAAAGTAAAAATTTGAAATTGAGAATAATAAGTAAAAATAATACGGAATTACCAGATTTATGAAGAAAAGCAAGAGCAATACGTCCGAAAAAGAGGACTTGTTGTCGGCGTTTGAAAAAGATGCGGAAAAGAAAATAAACATACCAAAAAA
>CAZIHB010000438.1:0-2542 GCA_964538535.1 uncultured Hyphomicrobiales bacterium
TAATAAGCATCGGTGCTGTCATCTTCGGCATCAGCTCGTACTTGAGCTGGTTGAAACCGAAAATGCCCAGCACTGCAAGGAATGAAAAAGCAACGATAACGAGTGATGCTCTTTTTATTGATAATTCGGTTATGGTCATTTTATTCTATCCGATATTTCTTTACATTTATTTATCATCAGTCTTTGACAACAATGATCTTCGCGTTGTCTTTCAGGTTCACCTGCCCTGACTTCACGACCATCTCGCCTGTGTTGAGCCCCTGAAGCACCTCGATCATCCCGTTGCTTTCAGCGCCTGTCACTATTTCGCGAAGCCTTGCCACGTCGCCCTCAGCCACATATACTTTGGCATTCTTGATGCTTCCTACAATTGCTTCCCTGGGAATGACAATTGTGTTTTCGCGTTCAACACCCGTGAATGATACTCTTGCTATCATTCCGGCTTTGAACTGCTTCTGCCCGTTGTTCGGCAAAGTGATTTCCACCGGGTAAGTGTGGGCCTCGTCGGATTTCGCGCTGATGGTTTTGATCCTGCCGGTAAATTTGGCATTCGGGTAAACGTCCGAGGTGATCGAGACGGCATCGCCGATTTTCATCTTGAAAGCATCCCTTTCAGCCACGTTCACTTTCACCTTCACGCTCGAAACATCCACAATATAAGCCACCGGCGTGCCGGGGGAAAGCACCGTGCCTCTCTCGACCATTCTCTGCGTGACAGTGCCGGCTATCGGGGCGGTCACTCTCGTGTCGCTAAGCTGCCTTTTGGCTATGATAAACTGTGACTCAGCCATCTTGAATGCCAGTCTGGCGCCATCAAGCTGCGATTCGGTTGCAGACTTTTCTTTATAAAGCTGCTCGAATCTTGCCAGATCCTTCTTTGTCTTCTCATAGTTGGCTTCCGCGTTGATCAATGCTGCGCGCTTCAGTTCGTCATCCACCTTCACGAGTGTCGAGCCGGCTCCGACTCTCGAACCTGCATCAAAATTCAGAGACACTACCCTGCCGTTCGTCTCGGATACCACCTGCACTTCTTTCTCGGCACAAACGGATCCGACCATGACGAGATTCTCGTCAAGCTTTGATCTTTTTACTTCAGAAAGAGATACAGGAAACGCCGTCTGTATTTCATTCAATTTCCCTTTTGCTTTCGTTGCAGCCCTGTTGTTCAGCAAAATGCCGACAACAGCTAAAACCGCTACCACACCTACTGCTCCGATTGTCAGCTTAAGTTTACCGGATGTCATATCTTTAAATCCTTATATATTATACATTATTTTCTTTATTCTTTGCCGATTGCCTTGTCCAATCTGGCCAGGGACACTTCATAATCAACAAATGCCGTCGTCAGATTCACTTTGGCCGTAAGAAGAGCGGTCTCCGCATCAAGCACCTCTGAATTCAGCACCATGCCGTTTTTGAATCGCTCGTTCGTCACCCTCAGGTTTTCTTCTGCCTGGGTGATGGCCTCGGCGGCCACGGCAATTTTTTCCCTGCTCTTGATTATAGTCAAATACGCTGACGACACTTCAAGCTCGATAGCATCTTTCATCTGCTTCATTCCGAACTCTGCCTGCTCGACAGTGGCCTCAGCCTGTGCTTTCTGGTGGGAGGTTGTCTGCCAGTTCCAAATATCATAGCTCAGGGAAAGCCCCAGATCCCAAGTGCCTTTGAATTGGCCCGTGGCGAGCATGTATCTCTGGTTCGGCTTTGCATAATTATAGTTGGCCGTGGCATATATCTGCGGGAAGAGACCTGCTTTCACCATGTCCACCGAGCTCTTGCCGGCCTTTATCCTCAGTTCCATTGCCTTGATTTCCGGCCTTGATTTCATGGCTTCCATCTTATATTGATCCGGAGAAACCAACGCGCTGCTGTTCGTGTCAGCTTTGTCCGTGGTCTCAATCTTCGTGCTTAACGGTATCCCCATCAGGTTATTCAGGCCGATATTTGCTAGCTCGATGGAATTATCGGCATCCATTTTCATCAGCTGCAGATTCGAAATCTGCACTTTCACCTTCAGAATGTCGTTTTCCGTGGCCAGGCCGGTCTTCAGGAAATTCTCGAGATCGGCGAGATGGGCCTTGGTCTGTATTATGTTGTCCTCAATGCTCTTCTTGTAATCCACAGCCTTGAACAGATTCCAGTATGCATTCTTTATATCAAGCACAAGCTGCCCCCTGTCCTTGTTCAAGTCTTCCCGTGCGGCAGAACTGTTGTATTTTGCCGCTTCAAGTGCGCTTGATAATCTCGAACCCGTGTAAACGGGCTGGGAGGCGGATAATTTAAATGAATACTGATCCTGGAGCGTCGGAATAACGAATGTTCCAAGTTTGTTTTCCACGTTGCTCAAACGAGTGTAAGAGCCGTTCAATTTTAGAGAAGGCATCATAGTCGAATTAGATTCTTCGATCTTTTCCTCGGAAGATACCACTTTGGATTTTGCTATCTTCATCGTCATGCTGTTCTCTATGCCGGTCCTCACGCACTCTTCCAAAGTCAGTCTCTTCGTCTCCTGAGCAAACCCCGGCACACCGCAAATAAC
>CAZIHB010000439.1:0-2541 GCA_964538535.1 uncultured Hyphomicrobiales bacterium
TATGAAATATGTTATCGGCGTTGATGGAGGCGGAACAAAAACAGAAGCAAGTGCTTATGATTCAACTGGAAAAGTTATAGCAACAGCAATAAAAGGTTTTGCAAATTTATTAAACAATGAAGAAATTGCTTTAAATAACATAGTAAGTTCTATCAAAGAAATAACTGAAAAACTCGGAACAGAAGACCTTAATGGTGTTTATTTAGGTATTGCAGGATCAGAAGTTGGTGAAAATTCAAAAATAATTTCAGATACCATAAAAAAAGAATTAAAAATTGATTGTGTTGTTATGAATGATGCAGAAATAGCATTAAAGGCTATGTTAAAAGGAAAAGATGGAATATTAACTATAGCTGGTACAGGTTCAGTAGCTTTTGGAATTAATGATAATATCAGTTTAAGATGTGGAGGATGGGGAAATCTATTAGGAGATGAAGGTAGTGGATACAAGATTTCAATAGATGCAATAAAGAGAATGATATTTGAAGAAGAAAATTCTATTGAAAAGTCAGAGTTAAGTAAAAAGATTATGGAATACCTAGATATTAATTCAGTAGAAGAAGTAACAAAGTTTGTGTATTCATCAACTAAGGATGAGATAGCAGCTTTAACGCCAATAGTTGCAAGACTTGGAGAAGCTGGCGATGAAATAGCAGCTGAAATTATCCCGTCGGCTGTGCAGGTGCTCAGATCCTCACCCGTGGATTTCTTCTGCAGGTGCTCCAAGGAGGGCTTCATAAGCAAGATGGGAGTGCTCTCTCACGACGAGATCAAAGAAATGCGAGACATGGGCCAGAACGAGCTCGTCTGCCGCTACTGCAGCTCGAAATACTACCTGGAAGACGATGATTTCACAAGGCTGCTCACCGATTCGAAAGCAAGAGTAAACTGATTTTTTCCGTCGTCTTTCTGTGCAGCAAATTTAACGGGCCGGCTTCTTTCAATTCCTGAAGGAAAACCGGCCCGTTAATTTTTCAATATAATTTCGATTCGGAAGAATTATCTCACGATGGTGTCCGACCTGTCGGGGCTGAGCGATACGATTGAAATTTTTGCACCGGTATGGTTTTCGATCATTTTGAAATATTCCTTTGTCTCGCGCGGCAATTCATCAAAGCTCTTCATGCCGGCAAGAGACCTGTTCCATCCTTTCAGTACCTCATACCTGCATTCCACCTTGTCGAGTGCCTTGTATTCGGCGGGGAATGATTTAACTTCCTTGCCGTCGATCACGTAGGAAGTACATACTTTAATCTCGTCGAAGTTGTCAAGCACGTCAAGCTTTGTCAGCGCTATGTGCGAGATGCCGTTCACCATGGCGCTGTATCTGAGTGCCACAAGATCAAGCCAGCCGCATCTTCTCGGCCTGCCGGTCGTCGCGCCGAATTCCGCTCCGGTAGCCCTGAGTTTCTCGCCGGTGCTGTCATTCAGTTCCGTCGGGAATGGCCCGTTGCCCACCCTTGTGCAATACGCCTTGACGATTCCGATTATCCTGCCAATGGAGGTCGGTGGAATGCCGAGCCCGGTGCAGGCCCCGCCTGAAGTCGGGTTGGAACTCGTCACGAAGGGGTAAGTGCCGTGGTCAACGTCGAGCAGTGCTCCCTGAGCACCCTCCGCGAGCACTTTTTTGCCCTCGCCGAGTGCGGTGTTCAACAGCAGCGAAGTATCTTTGACGAACGGGTCAATCAGCTTGTCGAAGCTTAGATAAGTGCTTAGAATTGCTTCGACATCAAGCTCTTCATAACCGTAAATCTTTGAAAGAATGGCATTTTTATCTTTGATATTCTGCCTGAGTTTTTCCTCGAAGCCTTTCCTGTCAAGCAGATCGACGATTCGGATGCCGGCACGCGTGGCCTTGTCGATGTAAGCCGGGCCGATCCCCCTGCCTGTTGTTCCGATAGCTTTTTCTGTGCCGGTTTTTGCACCTTCCGAGGCCTTGTCGAGCATTTTATGATAGGGCATGATCAAATGCGCGCGATGGCTGATGAAAAGCCTTCCCCTGACGTCGATACCGTGATCTTCAAGCATGGCAATCTCGTCCATAAGCGCTACCGGATCTATAACCACACCATTGCCGATCACGCAATTGACGCCGGGATGCAGTATTCCGGCAGGAATAAGATGGAGAATATATTGCTTTCCGTCGATCACTATAGTGTGCCCGGCGTTGGCTCCGCCCTGATATCTCGCTACGTAGTGGGCGTCACTGCTCAGAAGGTCAACAACTTTGCCTTTCCCCTCATCGCCCCACTGGGAGCCTACAACAACTGTTACACTCATATTAAATATCCTCTGAAGAATTTTCTTTTAGTTTGAGGCAGATTCAGCGGCCACAATCTGCCTGTAATTATGACAACAGGGTAATTATTTACCGCATTCCAAACCAGACCCAACTTTAAATATACAACGATAATCGCAAAGAATAAATATATTTTTTTCAACAGCCGATAATATTTATTTTTTCTAAAGCATTTCCGCGCCCGCGCAAAAAAAAAGCTCCGATTTTTGGTCGGAGCTTTTTGCTGCTTAGAGCTTCTTTGA
>CAZIHB010000440.1:0-2540 GCA_964538535.1 uncultured Hyphomicrobiales bacterium
AGCATATCGCGCTGCCGAGGCTATGATTCAAAAATACCCGGGGCGGATAGTCCATATGACTTATCCTGAGAAATTCACCACTGAACAGGAAACAACTATATCCACCATGATGGGGCTCGCTTCCGATCCAGAGGTTAAGGCAATTGTATGTTGCGAATCCGTAGTTGGAACCGCAGCGGCTTTCAATAAAGTGAGAGCGGTTCGTCCTGATATTCTTCTCTATGCAGGTCTAGTCTCTGATGATTCACGCGTTATTGCTGCAGCTGCTGATATTATTGCGCAGACTGACGTTCCCGGTTATCACGTACAAATAGCTGATGCAGCTAAAGACATGGGAGCTAAAACCTTCGTCTACTATTCATTTCCTCGTCATCAGTCTCGTGATTTTATTGCCTTGGGACGAGCTCGGTTGGAAGAAACCTGCAAAAAGAACGGTTTGAAATTTGTCTTTGAAACCTCTCCTGACCCGATGTCTGATGCGGGTGTCGCGGGATCTCAGCAGTTCATCCTAGAAGATGTAAAACGCAAAGTAGGTGAATATGGACGCGATACCGCATTCTTCAGCACCAACATCGGACAGGCAGAACCGCTTGTTAAAGCAATTCTTGAGAAAAAGGCAATCTTTACCATGCCTTCCGACCCCTCTCCTTTTTCCGCCTACCCTGGAGCTTTAGGAATTTCAATTCCTAAAGATAAGCTCGGTGATGCCTCCTATATCGAAGGCGAAATCAGTCGCATCCTAAAAGAAAACAATATGAGTGGTAGGATGGGCTTGTGGAGTGTTCCGGTCCTCACTATGTATCTCAAGGGCGGAGTTGAGTATGCCATGAGTTACCTGAACGGCGAGTTCAAGGAAAAAGTAAATTCCGAATGGTTGAAAAAGAGCCTTGAGAAGGTGACCAACGGTTCTCCTGTAAATATCCGTCCCTTTGTTTTGAATGGCAAAGAAGAATTGAAAAACTATTTCTACGTTCTTGGCACTTTCAAAAAACTTTAAGGTAGCAATACTCCTGCAAATCAGGCGAGGGAAGTTGAAAAACATCTCTCGCCTTCATTTAAAAACAGCCTTAGCCGGAACAAAAGGAGCAATACGTAAGTGGCTGATTCAAAATATGTGCTGGAGATGCGCAATATTGAAAAAGAATACTTTGGGAACAAGGTGTTAAAAAATGTCAGCATACGCATTAAGCCCGGTGAAATATTTGCTCTGATCGGAGAAAACGGGGCCGGGAAATCTACGATTATGAATATCCTTTTTGGAATGCCGGTAATTTTCTCTACCGGTGGTTTCAAAGGGGATATCCTTTTGGATGGAAAACCCGTGAGGATTACTTCTCCTACGGTAGCCTTGGAACATGGCATCGGTATGGTTCATCAGGAGTTTATGCTTATCGACAGCTTTGAGGTCGCGGAGAATATCAAACTGAACAGAGAAGACTCAAAGGCCAATTTTATAAGCGCCGTTCTGGGAAACAACCTAAGGACGTTGGATCGTAACGTGATGCGAATGGATTCCAGAAAAACGCTGGATAAACTAAAGCTGAATATTAGCGAGATGGATCGAGTAGGCAGTTTAGCAGTCGGGTACAAACAATTTGTCGAAATTGCCAGAGAATTGAATAAAAGTAATATAAAGCTGGTTGTGCTGGATGAGCCTACGGCTGTTCTTACAGAAAGCGAGGCCGAACATTTCTTGGATTGTGTTCGAGAAGTGGCAAAAAAGGGAATCTCCTTTATCTTAATCAGTCACCGATTAAATGAAATTTCTGCAAATGCAGATCATGTCGCTGTTCTCAGGGATGGCGAGATGGTCGGAGATTACGATATTAAAGAGGTTACTTCTCTGCGCATGTCAGAATTGATGGTCGGTCGTGAAGTAGAGATTGTTAATCGTAAAACAGAGGAAGACTTTTCGGAAGTTCCCAATATCCTTGAGTTCAAGGACTTCTCGGTCAATATGCCAAGCGAAAGAAGCCGCAATCTCTCCTTTTCTATTAAGAAAGGTGAAATATTCGGCATAGCAGGACTTGCCGGGCATGGGAAAATAAGTATCGCTGATGGATTGATGGGGCTATATCCTGCCACAGGGGGAATCCTCTATAACGGGAATAGCCTCGATTTTCGTAATACGCTTCAAACTTTGAGAAATAAGATCGCTTACGTGTCTGAGGACAGACGAGGGCTCGGACTCATGCTCGATGAATCGATCGAGCGGAATATCGTAAGTGCCAGTATGCAAGTGCAGAATATGTATTTAAGAAAAATGGGCTGTTTCAACTTCTATGATAGAAATGCCGCTACGAAAAGAGTCCAAGAATGTATTAAAGAATTTGACATACGTTGTACAAGTCTTCGACAGTTGGTGCGCCAATTGAGTGGGGGCAACCAACAGAAGGTGTGCCTTGCCCGAGCGATTATTATGAATCCGGAGGTTCTCTTCGTTTCCGAACCAACGCGTGGGATTGATATCGGCGCTAAGAAAATGATCCTCGATTGTCTTGTCAGGCTGAATAAGGATAAGGGCATGACAATCGTCATGA
>CAZIHB010000441.1:0-2537 GCA_964538535.1 uncultured Hyphomicrobiales bacterium
TCTCGCCCGAAAGGTTCTTCACCTTCACCGTCGGCAGTTTCCTCCCTTCCTGTGCCTGTGCCGACCACACTACTGCCAGCATCACCAAAGCCATCGCAATTGTTTTGAAAACTCTGCTCATTAGAGTACCCCATGTACTATTATAAAAAACACAATTTGATATTTTATAAAAATAAACGTATTTTGTCTGCTAAAGTTTTGAAAATTTTCTTGGTACTAATTTATGAAAAAGTTACTACGTTATACACTATTATTTTGCGTTTGCGCGCTCGCCATGGGCAGTGCTGCTTTTGCGGGCAGCTTCGAGATGATAAGCCCGGCCGACACAACCGTCACCGGCGATATTCAGGAAGTTTCCCAGCTGGAATGCGAAGTCAACTTTAAGAATATATCGGCTAATGACCTTAACGTAAATGTCAAGGCTGAAGTTATTTCAATTACTTCCGGCCACACTTACGCCATATGCTATGGTGAAGAAGGCACCTGCTATCCCCGCCAGACTTCAAGCTGGGTCTGCCCCGCCACGCTCAAAATAAGCGCCGGCAGCCTGATACCCGCTAACAAATTCGTCACTTACTGCTATCCCTCTGACGGCGTGAACGACCCCGTTCAGGGAAAGACCGTGATAAAATATACTTTTTATAACACGGCCGATGCATCCGATTTCGTTACTTATACTGTAAACTTCGAATATAAAAACGGAAGCGGCGTGAACGAGATCGAGAGCGAGCAATACACTTACACACTCGATGATGCCTGGCCCAATCCTGCCAAAGATATTGTGAACATCAACTACACTGTCTGCGACTGCGCGCCAAGCCCCATGATTAAAGTTTACGCGCTCAACGGTGACGAGCTGGATTCTAAAGCTATCTCGTGGAAAGAAAAATCGGTGCAGTTCAACACTGCTTCCTATAATCCGGGAACATATATTTATGTGATGGAAATCAACGGCGAGCAGAAGAAAACAAAGAAGTTCATCATCTCGAGGTAGTAATCCTCGGTAATTCCGCTTTTAATATCCGCCTCCGGCCATAATGTGGAACACTTTCCAGGTTGAACACGATCGGAGGCGGATTTTTATATTCCGTCTGCTTCCTCTCAACTGAATAAACCGCGAAATAAAGTGCAATCATTCCGGCCAGCAATAATTTTTTCAGGCTCTTTCTCATTTGAACGGCGTCCAGGCAAAGCTTACAAATGGTGCCACGAAAGGCTGTGTGAAGAACGCGAGCCCGAAGTCGGCTGATACGCTCGTGTTGGCCAGCCTGATGCCAAGCATCACCCCGGTGTTCGTCGGCTTCGTCACGTCGCTGTTCCAGAGCTCGCCGATGACGTGCATGTCGTGGCGCGCCGAGAGCCTGGTGTCAAGCCCGAGCGCTATTCCGAATGAACCGTCGGAATAGAACATGTTGATTGCCTCGTTGTTGAACCTCAGCCTGTAGGCGTCGCTGCTCCCTGCCTTGTAGAATATGCCGCCCGTGATTCTCGACTTTGCCCCGCGGAAAGTGGCCAGGCCGTATATATGCTCAAGGCGGTTCCCGCTGTTAATAAATCCGAGATTTCCGCCCACGGCAACATCCATTCCGCCCTCCATCGTTTCCCAGTTCATCCTGTAAACGGTGGCCTTGGCGTTGATCACGCTGATCTGCTCATCGCTCCTGATGCCGGGCACAAAGCTCCGGCCAAGCGTGACCGACCCGATATCCGAAATGCCGAATCCCCCGTAAACAAATCCGAGTTCCCACAAGCCGATAAAATGATTGCTGCCAATCGGCTCGGCTGTGGGCAGTATCCAGGCCCTGTGCCCATGGCGGTAGCTTTCCTCCGCCTCGAGAATTTCCGCTACTTCACTCTCGTATATGACCGTGGCGCCGATAGTGGTTCGAAGCTTGATGCCATGCCCCTTTTTATCATCGTTGATTTCGTCGGCCACGACACCGGTCAAAATATCCCCGTTCGTCAGCCGCACCTGGTAAGCAGTTTCGTTGTCGGCCCTGATGCTCGAGAGGTTTCCGGCCTTCACCGGCATAAGGCAGGCAGCAGTAAGCAGCAAGCACAGATATAATTTTTTTTTCATTGCACACAGCCGATTATTCTTTTGAAAACAGACCATTTTGCGCCCTTTCCCGGCTCAATGCCAGCTGGCCGCACGCGGCCTCTATGTCACTGCCGTAACTTTCCCTGATTATTGCTGTCACGCCGAGCTTCTTAAGCCCCTCCGCGAACCATTCGCGCTGCCCGGGTGATGCAGGCCTGAGCCCTGCCGCTTTCCCGCCCGGCAGCATGAACCCGACATCGTTGAAAGGTATGATATTCACACGCGAGGGTATCCTGCGGGCAATTCTCGCCAGGCGCGCTATATCCTCCGCGCTGTCGTTAACGCCCTCGAATATGATGTACTCGAAGGTGACGGGCATCTTTGTCGTCCTGTAATAAAAATCCACGGCCTCCAAAAGCTTTTTCAGCGACGAAACGCCCGAGTATGGAATCAGTATCTTCCTCGTCTCATCCGTTGTGGCGTGCAGCGATATTGC
>CAZIHB010000442.1:0-2531 GCA_964538535.1 uncultured Hyphomicrobiales bacterium
CAATAATAATCTGAAATAAGAATCTAATCCTTTTAGAGTTAATAACAAAAAGGGAAAAACATAAAGGCAGAAATAAATATAAGCAAAAATCGGATATATTATCCGATATGGATTTTACAATAATATGACAGAAATTTGACAAAATGTGGTGTTTGGAGCGGTAATTTGGGCCTGGTTTCAAATAAGAATTTGAGGGGAATAAAAACATGCAGCATCATGAAATATCACACGGCGGCCGGGATGGAAATTCGGGCCGTGAAAATGGTGCCGGCCAGGGATTCGGCATTTTCAGCTTTGGCTTTGCCCGGGCGTACGTAACCACGATGCGTCCCTACCTGCTGTTTGTTTCGGGCATTACCGCTCTCGTCGGGCTTGCCCTCACGGGGAGCAGCAGCCTGATTGATCCGCGCGTGTTAATCATTTTCCCGGCTGGATTTCTGTCATATGGTTTCGGGCAGGCACTGACGGATTGTTTCCAGCGGGACACCGACAGCCTGAGTTCTCCATATCGCCCGCTCACGCGCGGGGCGGTCAGCGTCGGTCATGTTCTTGCCGTGAGCTTAACCGGGCTTGTCCTGTGCGTGCTTGCCTTCGGATCGTATAACCCATTGAATTTTATATACGGGGCAGCGTCAGGCATCGGCCTGGCCACTTACACGTGGTTCAAACGCCGGTGGTGGGGCGGGCCTTTCTATAACTCGTGGATCGTTGCGCTGCTGTGCTTCATGGCATATTCCACGGGAAGCCCCGCCATAATGCCGGCGGATATCATTTGGCCGATGGCAGCCGTGCATGGCATGATATTCTTCGGCTACGCGAATTTCGTTCTGAGCGGGTACTTCAAGGATATTGAGGCAGACAGGGCCACGGGGTATATTACATTCCCGGTGAAATTCGGCCGCAGTGCCTCCGCGCTCGTGAGCGACGTGTTCGCTGTGATTCAATGGCTATGCGGGGCGGCCGTGTTTTTCTTTTGGCTCTCGCCGCACATCGTGCCGCTCGTGCTGTTTATACTCGCGAGCGTGATAGCGGCTTACGCGCAGATCAGGCTGCACGGGGTCAGGAGCGATACTGAAGCATACAAGGCGATATCGCCCGTTGTGCTTGCCTATATAATTCTTGGCGGGGCCATCGTTTCAGGTTTCAAACCCGAATGGTCATTTTTTGTGCTGATTTATATTATCCTGTACCTGCTTGTTGTTTCAAAACGCCCGGAGAAAGATCAGCTTTAGGAGGGAGCATGCTGGTTATCGTGAATACAAATTCAGCCGGAGGAACGGCCGAAAAAAAGTGGGCTGCCTTCGCTCGCTATATGTCTGAATTATTTGATAATTACGACGTAAGCTTCTGCCGCGGCGCCACGGAGGCGGATGACGCGATCAGAGCGGCACTCGGGCGCGGGGAAAGTCGGATCGTGGCGGCAGGAGGCGACGGCACGGTGAATCATGCCCTGAACGCGATTATCAATGCAACGGACGGGACGCCCGATAAAAGCATAATTTTCGGGGCTGTCGGGCTCGGATCGAGCAACGATTTCCACAAGCCGTTCAATTCGGGGAAAAAATATAGAGGAATACCGTATTTACTTGACTTCAATTGTGCCAGCGCGCGTGATATTGGCCGAATACAGCTCGATGGCGGTGGGCAGAGATATTTTATCATCAACGCGAGCATCGGGATTGTGGCCGAGGGCAACCGGTTCTTCAATGATCCCGACAAGGTGCTGAAGCGACTGAAACGGCTCGGCGCCACTCCGGCGATCATTTACTCCGCGCTTGCCAGCTGCGCGAAATACAAGAGCATCTCGGTCACGCTCGAAATTGCCGGCCTGCCGCCCGAGACACTGAAAATCGCGAATGTCGGGATAGCCAAGAATCCCAATTTTTCCGGAAACCTGAATTATGGCGGCAAGGCTGACTATTCGAACGGTTTTTTCGATTTGCACGTTTACCCTGCGCGATCTTTCGGCGGATTGCTCCTGCTGCTTGTTCATCTGATGAGAAACAAAGCCGATGACCCTGATGTGCTGCGTGCCGGCCGGCTGAAAATCTGTTCAACCGGTGAATTTCTCGTTGAGTTCGACGGCGAAGTGATGACTGCCCGCCGTGCTCGTTTCGTGGTGGAAAGAGAGATGCTGACCGTATGCACGTGAAAAAAAAACGGGAAATCACGTAATTTAATCAAGTCTTCTTGTCAATTTATGTTAGGTTAAATCGAAAGAAAATACTAATTTATTCAAAGACGGCTTAAGTTATTTTGTTCTACCGAAATATTATCATTTTGCACATGGTGACATTTCGTGATAAAACGTGATAACTTGGCTAAACTAAATGAAATAAAGTAATAACAATGTTGTTTGATAATAAGGTGATCGCTATGAAAGTTCTTATTTCAATTTTGACTGCATTTTTGATATTAGTTTCTTCATCATTTTCTTTCGATCGGGAACATCCGGTGAGTTATGGTGTATTTGTTGATTACAATTATAATATGCATAATTCGGACTTTCCTTCAACGTATTATTACGCGAA
>CAZIHB010000443.1:0-2526 GCA_964538535.1 uncultured Hyphomicrobiales bacterium
ATATTCAAAGTGCACACGAGCAAGCTGCCGCTTGGCGAGGACGTTGACGTGACAGTGCTTGCCAAAGGCACGCCCGGGCTCTCGGGTGCCGATATAGCTAACATAGTCAACGAAGCCGCATTGCTCGCGGCCCGCAGGAGCAGCGAGAGAGTGACGATGTATGACTTTGAGAATGCCAAGGATAAAGTGCTCATGGGCATAGAGAGAAAAAGCCTTGTTATCTCAGATAAAGAAAAAGAAACAACCGCTTATCACGAGATGGGGCACGCATTAGTCGGCAAATTCCTGCCGGAGGCGGATCCCGTGCATAAAGTGACGATAATCCCCAGGGGCAGGGCGCTTGGCGTCACATCCTATCTGCCAAGCGAAGATCACCATTCATTTTCGCGCGATTATATCGAGGCCCAGATCATGATGCTCATGGCCGGCCGCGCAGCGGAAAAAATCGTATTCAGCAAGCTTTCAACCGGCGCCTCCAACGATTTGCAGCGTGCCACCAAGCTTGCAAGGAAAATGGTGTGCGACTGGGGCATGAGCGACAGAGTCGGGCCTGTGACATATGCAAGCCAGCACGAGGAAGTATTTCTGGGGCGCGACATGGCGCAGCCACGCGACCACAGCGAGCTGACGGCTCAGCTTATCGATGATGAGGTCCGCAAGATATTGCTGACATCGAGCGACAAGTCCGAGAAAATGCTTACTGACAATATAGACCTGCTCCACAAGACGTCGAGGATACTCCTCGAGCGTGAAACAATTGACGGCGAGGAGCTTGACGCGATACTCCGCGGCGAGGAGCTTCCGCCGATAAGCAAGCAGACAATGAACGCGCTCAGGAGCATGAGCTTCAACGGAAGCGGTCAGAAACAAAATGAAAATACCGATCCGGCAGATGCTCGGAAGCCCGATGATGCAATAGAGTAAGAAAAGTTTGAGGCTTAGTTTTGGATTATTTTTATGTAAGCGTAAAATTGGTTACTTATAATAATCCTAAATTTCAGAATTTAGCAGTTTATCAGATCGATGGTTGACATACATATTTTTATGGAAAAAAAATTGAGTAGTACAATGCTTACACAGGAACTAAAAGAAGCAGTCTGGCAACGCCAAAAAGGCATGTGCGCCCTTACAGGCAAAAAATTTGAAACCGCCGATTTCTCGGAATGCGAATTTCACTGGCTGAAATCGCCGGAGGCAGGAGGAAACTTAACGGCAGACAATCTGGTTATGCTCTGGAAATCTGCAGATATGGTAAACCTGCCCGAGGGCACGGGAGCTGACAAATCCGTCCTAAAAAAATACTATTTCCCCCATGGCGGCTTCCTTGATTATTCTTACGAGGACCAGCTGAATGACGTGGCCGTGGATGTGGCTAATGCCGTTGAATTCGCCTCGAGCACGAACAACTGGCGTGAGATCAGGACGAAACTGAAGGAAATTGTCATGCTTCTGAACTCGTCAAATTTGGAATCCGGCCATCACAAGGAACTGATGGATAAGGTGAATTTGGCATATGATTCACTGACTGAAAGGCAAAACGCGGAAAAGGAAAAATCCGAGAAAGAGCTGGCCGCCAATTACGAGAGCATAGCAGGCCTCGTGAGCGCCGCCGTTGAATTTGCACGTGGCAGCGCGGACTTCAAGGCCGCCCGCGAAAGGCTTATTGCCGCCCAGAATGATTTCAGGGCCGCGCGACTCAGCCAGGAGCACCGCCAGGAATTGTTTGCAAATCTTAACGAAGCATTCGACGATTTGAATACGCGCCAAACTGCCGAACGTGAAAACTTCGAGATGGAGTGCATCGAGAATTATCACAACCTGAAAAGCAAAGTTGATGAAGCCATACATTTTGCATCCACCACGCTCAGCTTCGGGAAAGCCAGGGAAAATCTGATTGAAGTGCAGAGCATGATCAAAGAGAAGAAGCTGAAACGCGAACAGCGCGACGAGCTCTATCAATCCATCAGGGATTGCTTCGATCGGCTGAACCAGCGCCAAAGCGTCGAGCGCGATGAATTCGACAAAGAATGCCAGGCCAACTACGAGCACCTGAAAAAAGTGACCGAGACACCCTTTCCCTACTCACAAAACACACCCGACTACAAGGAAGCCCGTGAGGCCCTCATTCACGCCCAGGGTGCCATAAAGGGAATGAAGCTGAAACGCGAGCAGCGCGACGAGCTCTACGCCGAGATCCGCGCTGTGTTCGAATCAATAAACAGCCGGCAGAGCGAGGAGAGGGAGGAATTCGACAAGGAATCGGCCCGTAACTACGAGGCGCTGAGCGCGAAGATCAACCAGGCTGCAGAGGACGTTAAGATCGCTACTGATTTCAGGATGACGCGCGATATGCTTATTGCCATCCAGAATGAAGTTAAGATACTTAAGCTGAAAAAAGAGCAAAGGAACGAACTCTTTGCCAAGATCCGCGAAGCTTTCAATCAATTCGATGAAAGAAGGAAGAACTACTTCGATTCGCGCCACGAGGAAAAGGTGGCAAAGCTGAAATCCATCAAAGCAAACCTG
>CAZIHB010000444.1:0-2523 GCA_964538535.1 uncultured Hyphomicrobiales bacterium
TGATTGTCACTGCCAGCCTTGCCGAGCCCCCGCTTTCGGCTATCTTCAGCGAGTTGTCTCTACGAAAATTATCTATCAGTAATTGTGCCAAATAGTCTTTGTACTGCGGGTTGCCAAATCCGCTCACATCCGACACCGGGGCAATATAGATAGACTTAAGGTGGTCAGGAACTGATCCTCCTTTAAACGAATAACACCCTCCCATCAATAGTGCAACAATTCCTACAAAAATTATATTGAATATTTTCGAACCCTGCTTCATCTTACGCTTCCCGGTTTCTTTCCGTTTCCTGCCAATCAAGAAATGGATTGGTCGCCCTTTCCATGCCGATTGTCGTGGCAGGGCCGTGCCCCGGCAGCACTCTGAAGCCGTCAGGCAGTGCCATCAGCACGCTGCGAAGCGAATCCGCGAGTGCGGCGTGATCTCCACCGGGCAGGTCGCAGCGGCCAATGCTGCCGCTGAACAGTGTATCCCCGGAAAATACGCAGGATTCCTCCCAAAGAATAAAGCATACACCGCCCTCTGTGTGGCCTGGTGTATGCCTTACTTCTAAGTGCTTGTTTCCTATAGGAATTCTGTCTTTATCATTCAAATATGCCTCGGGCACCACTGCTTCGATACCGAATGGCAGGCCGAACATTGACGCTTCCACCTCGGGATTCCTGAGCCTCTCCTCATCCGATTTATGCACTCTCACACCTGCTCCAGTATGCCTTGACAGCTCGGCGGCCCCGCCGGCATGGTCCCAATGAGAATGTGTCAGCAGTATATGCCTGATTTTCAAATTTTCTCTTTCAATAATCTTCGAATACTCGATCCCACTACCAAGCGGGACGTCGATTATCAATCCTTCCTTTGTCGCTTCGTCGTAAACAGCGTATCCAATTGTCGCTATCGGGCCCGCTTCAACGGGAACTATTATCATAGCCCTTACCGAATCGTCGCAAAACAAAACACAAATATATAGACTTTACAAATAAAAGTAAAATCAAATAATTTCAGCCGCCGACAAGAATAAAATTGCCTGTTTCAATTTTTTTCCGTAAATAAAAAGCGGCTCCAACCTGCTGACATCTTCATTACGCTGCAAATTTAATAAATTGCTGCAATTATCCTCGAAATATTATTTTTTTAAAGCTCCTTTTGTCTCTTTTTTTAATTTTGATTCCTCTTATTGTTTTATAATTTGGATTTTTATTGCTGCTTGTTTCATCTTATTATTTGTAAACATATATTAACCGGCATATAATCTCATATCAATCTTTTTTCGAGGCTATTCCCAATGATTGACAATAGTTTACAGCAAAATCCCGAGGGCACGATTTTCGAAAATAACTTCAGGCACCTCTATTCCGTCAGCAGGCACATAGCAGAGGAAGAAAGCCTGCACCCCGAGGCAACCGGCGAATTCACTGCCCTGCTTCACGACCTGATGTTTGCCGTCAGAATCATCTCCAGGGATGTGCGGAGGGCCGGCCTGAACGACGTGCTCGGCCTGACGAGAAGCACCAACGTGCACGGGGAACAGGTCAGGAAGCTTGACAAATACTCCAACGAGGTCATTAAAAAAGTCATGTCGCAGGGCGGAAGAGTGTGCGCCATGGCCTGCGAGGAAGAAGAATACATGATTCTGCCCGGGAACAACCCCGGCGGGGATAATCCCGGGAAAGCTAAATACGTGCTGCTCTACGATCCGCTTGACGGCTCCTCGAACATTGACGTAAACATAAATATCGGCACAATCTTTTCCATCTACAAGCGTATCGGCGATGATTACTCCGCGGCCCCGACAACCGCCGACGTGCTGCAGCCGGGATTCAGGCAGCTTGCCGCCGGGTATGCTCTTTACGGCAGCAGCACCATACTTGTTTACACCACCGGGCACGGCGTGCACGAGTTCACATTCGACCCCACGCTCGGGGACTTCCTTCTGACCGGAAAAAATATCAAGATTCCTTTTTCCGGGAATATCTACAGCGTGAATGAAGGCAATTATTTCCGCTGGACTAAAGAAATCCGCGACTACGTTGACTATTTGAAATTTCCCGGCAATAGCGGCTCGAGCCACTACAACCTGCGCTATATAGCAACGGGCGTGGCCGACATTCACCGCACGCTCCATAATGGCGGAATTTATCTCTATCCTGCCGACTCGGTCCAGCCCGAGGGCAAATTCAGGCTGATCTACGAGGCCAACCCGCTGGCCATGATTATCGAGCAGGCCGGGGGAATGGCAAGCAACGGCGTTGTGCCGATCACGAACATCGTCCCAGAGAAAATTCACCAGAAGACGCCCCTCTTTATCGGCTCGCAGAAAGAAGTTACGGAATTGACCAGGTTCATTAGCTCAGCCGGGCGTCAATGATACAGCCCGTGTGAAAGGTTCCGATTTTGGGGAAGATGCCTCTACCGTCATTCCCGCGAAAACGGGAATCTATTGAATTGCATGAACTTATGGATCTCCGCCTTCGCGGAGATGACGACTGCAGGGTGCCGGCACCGCGGTTTTTTCCCGTAGGGAC
>CAZIHB010000445.1:0-2519 GCA_964538535.1 uncultured Hyphomicrobiales bacterium
GGGTGATTGACACGACGAATTTCTTTATTGCATTATATGATAAAGACGAAAACGAGATCACGCTGCCGTATTTCATCGACGAAAAAGACAGTTTCAAGACTCTTCCCGTTGGCAAATCAAGAACTTCAGCAGTCATCACTTCAGGGCAGGCAGTGCTGCTGACACGCGAGGACATGGAGGCGATCAGGGCGGACGGCGAATCTCTCGGCGTCGGCACGGACTGCCTGGTGTGGCTCGGCGTGCCCCTGAAGAAGGGTGCCGAGGTTATCGGGGCGGTAGTTGTGCAAAGCTACACCGATCCACATTGCTACACCGAGGAAGACATGAGGATGCTGCAATTCGTCTCGGATCAGATTGCGCTCGTTATACTGCGCAAGAAAGCTGAAGATGAGTTGAAACACTCGCGCGAGCAGCTGAGGAAGCTGACAGACCACCTCGAGAACATCCGCGAGCGCGAGCGCAAGGCCATTGCCCGTGAAATTCACGATGAGCTCGGACTGCACCTGACAGCACTGAAGATAGACCTCTCCCTTTTCGGAGATTCGCTGCCCGGCCTTGACGGAAGCCGTGACGAAAAGATAAGGAGCATGCTCGGGATGATTGATTTGACCATAAAAAGAGTGAGGACGATCTGCGCCAACCTCAGGCCGTCGATACTCGATCATTTCGGGCTTAAAGCCGCGATAGAATGGCAGCTCGAGGAGTTCGGAAAGAGAGCGGGCTGGAAGACGGAATTCAAGACGGCATTGAACGAAATTCAGATAGATTCGGAGCTCGCGACAACGGTATTCAGGATTTTGCAGGAAACGCTGACGAATGCTGCCCGCCATGCCTCGGCGACTGAAGTGGTTGTGGCCCTGAGCAAGCGCAATTCCTGCCTGCAGCTCAGGATAGCCGATAACGGCATCGGCATCAGGCGGGAGCATTTCAAAACAACAAATTCATTCGGCATACTCGGGATGCGCGAGAGGGCGCTTGCAATCGGGGCAAAGCTTGATATAAGCGGCGTGGAGGGCAAGGGGACAACAGTGACGCTTCAGGTGCCGATTGAAAAAGAGAATGAAGATGATTAGAATTATTATTGCCGATGATCACGAGATCGTGCGCGAAGGATTAAAGAAAATTCTGGCACGCACAGAGGATATGGCTGTCGTGGACGAGGCTGCCGACGGCGAGGAATTGCTTTATAAGCTTGGCACTGCAAGCTATGATGTCGTGATTCTCGACATAGCTATGCCCGGCCGCGACGGCTTGGAAATACTCAAGGAAATCAAAAAAACGATGCCGAAGCTTCCGGTGCTGATTCTCAGCATGCACCCGGAGGAGCATTTTGCCCTGAGAGTGCTGAAGGAGGGTGCCTGCGGCTATCTTACGAAGGAAAGCGTGACGAACGTGCTGATCGATGCAATTCGTTCGGTATCAATGGGTAAGAAGTATATATCGCAGAATCTTGCCGAGAGGCTTGCCTCTTCGATCAATAAAAACGCGAGCATGCTTGGCCACGAGAAGCTCAGCGAGCGGGAGTTCCAGGTGATGAGCCTGCTTGCAAAGGGCAGGCCGATCAAGGACATCGCGGGAGAGCTCAGCCTGAGCGCCAAGACAATAAGCACTTATCGCACCAGGATACTGAGCAAAATAGGTATCAGTTCCAATGCCGAGCTCGCCGCGTACGCCGTTAAAAATAATCTGATCTGAAATTGCGCCTGCTATCTCGTGATGAAGTGCGACGAGACAGCCCAGATAATGAACAGGCCGGCAAGTATCCTGTAGATGACGAACACCATGGTCGAGCGCGTGCGCAGGAATTTCAGCAGGAATGCAATAGAGGCATAGCCGCTTAGGCCTGCAAAGATTACGGCTATCCACAAGCCTGTGATCTCGCTGACTGACAGCACTTCCATCGCGTCTTTCAGGCTGAGGAGCCCGCTTGCAAGCACGGCAGGGATGCTCAGCAGGAAGGAGAATCGTGCCGCGGACTCGCGCGTCAGGCCGAGGAACAACCCTGCGGTGATCGTTGTGCCGCTGCGCGAGGCACCGGGGATCAGTGCCAGGCTCTGTGCAAGCCCTATCCAGATCGCATCCTTCATCGTGGCCGATTCAACCGATCTTGAATGTTTTGCTTTTTTTTCGGCAATAAACAGAAAAATGGCAAGTAAAATAAGGCTGCCCGAGATGACGTACAAATCTTTCGTCAGGCTGCTTTCAATTACATGCTTGAAAGCAAGGCCGAAGATGACAATCGGGAGAGTGCCGATACAGATAAACCAGCCAAGCCTGGATGTCTGGGACTGACGGGAGAAACTTACCCGGGCGGGGCCGATATTTTCCCTGGTGAAGGCGGAAAGAATGCCGATGATATCTTTCCAGAAATAAATCAGAACCGCGGCAAGCGTGCCGAGCTGAATCACGGCTATCTCCGACGTCCATATCTCGGGATTCCCGCTGCTGATAAGCCCCATCATCTTGCCCGTGATGGTCAGGTGTGCAGTGCTGCTGATCGGGAGGAATTCCGTAAGGCC
>CAZIHB010000446.1:0-2517 GCA_964538535.1 uncultured Hyphomicrobiales bacterium
TATTTGCCCTTTCCGAGCACGGTGTTGTTCATCCTCGGGATGGGCGGGTTGCGGAAGGATTCGCGCCTGCCGTGGCCGTTTGCCTTCGTGTTCATCAATTTGGCCGAGAGCCTGTCGTTCAGGTAGCCGACAAGCTTTCCCTTCTCGATAAGTACCACGTTCTCCGTGTCAACTCCCTCGTCGTCAATGTTCAAACTGCCGCGGTAGTGCGGGATCGTCGCGTCGTCATAAATCGTAACAGCGGGATCGGCAACCATCTGGCCCATCTTGTCCCACATGATCGACATTTTCTTGCGGTTGGCATCTGCCTCAAGCGGGTGCCCGACTGCCTCGTGAATCATCACACCCGACTGGTCCTTGCTCAGCACAACGGGCATCTCGCCCGAGGGGGCATCCTTGGCCGTCAGCAGCGTAAGGGCTTCTTCAGCGGCACGCCTGCCTATCTGCTTCGGCGTCTCCACGTTGCGGTAGAAATCGATTCCCACCCTGCCGCCGTTATTGGCAAGGCCGGTGTTCCTCAGTCCGTTATCCTCTGCCGTGGCTGAGCACGTCAGGCGCACCTGCGGCCTGGCATCGCTCACGTAGAGGCCCTCGCTGTTGGCTATCGTCACGAATTGAATCTCATCAACTATCGCTGCCGTCACTTTCTTTATTTTCGCATCGTGCTTCATTGCCGTGTCGTATGCTTCCCTGATCAGGGCTATCTTGGTGTCGATTCCCTGCTCATGCACGTTGTTGCTCATTTCATACACCTGATTCCTCGGGTTCTTCACTTCCAGGGATGCCACTTCCACCTTCGAGCTGCCTGAAGCAATGGCGCCTGCCGTCAGGGCTGCCTTCTTCAACTGCTCGGGCGATAAATCGTTGGAATAGGCATAACCTGTCTGATCGCCGTTAACTACCCTGACTCCCACTCCCAGCGATATGCTCTCGGAAGAATTCTTGATAATGTCCTCTTCCATCACCACAGAGTTCATTATGCTATACTCGAAAAATACTTCCGAGAATTCGCCGCCCTTCGAGAGTGCCGTCGCCAGCACGTTCCTGATATCATCCTTCGTGAGGCCAAACTTCTCGTTCATGAAAAGCGCCTCCGGCGCTGCCTTGCCAGCGGCAAACACCTTATCGAACCACAAGTTGGACAACATAACTGCTCCTGCTCCCAGTCCGCATGTTTTCATAAAATCTCTTCGCGTCACCAAACTCATATTCTCTCCGTTACTTAAGCAAACAAACCGGTCGATCTGAATACGCCGCCAACCGTGTTTTGTTTCTTACCCGTTCAAATTTCTTAAACTTGCAAACCTTGGAAAATATGAATATTTGCCTTAATTTGCAATTCTATAAGTTAACCGGCTTGGGAATTAAGCGGTTTTAAATGATATTTCTGGAGGATTTATTTTGAAAAATATCAGGGAACGCTCGATAAACACTCAGTGCGTGCACGCGGGCACAAAGGAAACACCCGAGGGTGCCGTCGTTACGCCAATCTATCAGACTTCAACTTTCCGTTTCAAAGATGTTGACCAAGGGGCTCGCCTCTTCAGGGGTGAAGAAGACGGCTACATTTACACAAGAATGAGGAACCCCACCGTCGAGGCCATGGAAGATGCCGTCGCGGTGCTCGAGGGCGGATACAAGGCACTTGGATGCGCCACCGGCATGGCAGCCGTCCACACGCTTTTTGCTGCCACCCTGAAGGGCGGCGACCATATCGTCTGCAGCGAATCGGTTTACGGCCCGACTCTCGTGCTGCTTTCAACCATCATGAATAACTACGGCATCGAATCCACCTTCGTCGATACTTCCAATCTTGATGCTGTCCGCGCCGCAATGCGCCCCAACACCAAAATGGTTTATATCGAGACACCCGGCAATCCCACGCTCGTCATCAGCGACCTCGCGGAAACAGCAAAAATCGCGCATGAGCATGGTGCAAAAATGGCCGTGGACAACACGTTCATGGGACCGGTCTTCCAGAGGCCGTTCGAGCTTGGAGCTGACTACATCGTCCACTCGATGACAAAGAGCCTCAACGGTCATGCCGACGTCGTGGCCGGCATCGTGATCGTCAAGGAAGCTGCCGACTATCCCGCCTTCAGGAGAGTGCTCAACCACATCGGCGGAACGATCGACCCATTCAACTCCTTCCTCGTTCATCGCGGACTCAAGACCTTGAAGCTCCGCGTGGAAGAACAGGCAAAAAGCGCGATGAAAGTGGCTCAGTTCCTCGAAAGCCACCCCAAGGTAGAATGGGTGCGCTTCCCCGGCCTGCCCAGCCATCCGCAGCACGAGATCCACATGAAGCAGTGCTCGGGCCATGGCGCCATGATTGCCGTTGAGCTGAAAGGCGGCATCGAGGCCGGCAAGACCCTGATGAACAGCGTGGAAGTGTTCCAGCTGGCAGTCAGCCTGGGCGGAGTGGAATCGCTCATCCAGCATCCGGCGTCCATGACTCACTCATCCATGGGCAAAGCTGCCCGCGAGCAGGCTTACATCACCGACGGCCTTGTCAGA
>CAZIHB010000447.1:0-2515 GCA_964538535.1 uncultured Hyphomicrobiales bacterium
AAGTAACAAACCTGCTGCAAGCATTCCAATATAAAACTATTTCAATTTGAGGGCGGCCGATCGGGCTGCCTTTTTATTTTTTCAGCTCTATTTCCCGCAGGAAAAAATACTTCAGCGAGGTGTAAACAAAGCCGCTCCATGCCGCGAGAAATCCCCTGAAGCCATCAACAAGCCACAGCGAGAAGAAATAATTTCTGATGAAATTGACGGCAGGGTTTAAAATAAGGTTCAGCGCGGAAAACTTCCTGCCCCGCGAATGATAGGACTCGGCCGCCATCTTGGCGTATGCCACGGTTTTCTTCATGTGATGGCTCAGGTCACTGTACGAGTGATGAACGAGGATGCCGCCCAGCTCGCTCGTTTCGCCATCGATCTTAAGTGACTCATGCACTTTTCCCTCCCAGCGCGGCGAATCCGACCGGCGCGCCAGCCTGAGCACCTTGTCGGGAGTCCATGCGCGGCGCAGCAGTTTCCCGAGGTAGAATGTTTTCCGCGAGATATAATAGCCGCATTGCACATCCCGGCTTATCGCCCGCCCGATCGACCTGACGAGCTCGGGTACTGCCTCTTCATCGGCATCGAGGCTGAGCACCCACCGGCCCGTGCATTGGGCGAGGGCAAAATTCTTCTGCGAGGCGAAATCGTCAAAATCCCTATGGAAAATCCTTGCCCCGCAGGCAAGCGCGATTTCCAATGTTCGGTCCCTGCTGCCGGAATCGACAACAATGATCTCGTCGGCAATTTCTTTGACCGACTCTATCGATCTCGCGATATTGGCTTCTTCATCCCGGCATATATATGCCACTGAGAGCCTGATTTCTTCCTTAGCCACGGCAGCCGCCACGCCTCCCGCTTTATTCTGAAAAACCCCACGGCAAACTTAAAAAAATAGGTGCAATTATTCGCCATGAGATATGTTCCTGGCGATTATAAACCAGCCCAAGGGATGGGCCGTGCTTCAAAATGGGCATAAATACACGTGTCCCGGCAATTGGCACATACATTGTATCCTTTCACGGGAGTGTATGGATCATAGCAGAGAATAATGAATAGAAATAGAATACTGAATGTGCTTGTGCCGCTGCTGCTGGCAATCGCAGTTATAGCCGCAATGCCGGGCATAGCGCGCGCGCAGGGCACACCGCCATCTCAGCAGGGGCCGGCGGCACGCGCGGCCGCGCAGCAGCAAAGCCAGTCCCCGACCTCGCAGATCGCGCTGCCAAAGCTTTCTGTCAACGTGGACATGGCTAAAGGCCAGAACGACCTTGTGCTGACTTTGCAGATACTCACCGTGATGACGGTGCTGACGCTCGCGCCGTCCATTCTGGTGATGATGACGTGCTTCACGCGCATCATCGTCGTGTTTCACTTCCTGAAGCAGGCGCTCGGCACCACGACTCAGCCCCCAAACCAGCTGATAACCGGCCTGGCGCTCTTTCTGACTTTCTTCGCCATGCAGCCCGTCATAGAGAAGGCAAACACGCAGGGCCTGCAGCCCTACCTGAAAGAACAAATCTCGCAGGAGCAGGCCGTGACGAACATGGTGCAGCCCTTTCGAGAATTCATGCTCAAGCACACGCGCCAGGAGGACCTCGCGCTTTTTATCAAGCTGAGCGGGAAAGATAAACCTAATGATATAAATGAAGTTTCCACGTGGACCGTTATTCCGGCCTATTCGATCAGCGAGCTGAGGATTGCTTTTCAAATAGGTTTCCTGATTTTTATTCCATTCCTCGTGCTCGATATGATTATAGCAAGCACACTGATGTCACTGGGTATGTTCCTCTTGCCTCCGCAATTGATCTCCCTGCCGATAAAGGTGCTGCTGTTCATACTCGTGGACGGGTGGTACCTCATCGTGGAATCGCTCATGAAGAGCATCATGCAGAATTGACGGCCGGGCGGATTTTTATAAATAAGGAAAACAACAATGACTGATATGATGGTCGTTCAGATTGTGAGAGAAGCTTTCTACTATATATTAATCATCGTGGGGCCGCTGCTTCTCGTTTCTCTGGTGGTGGGGCTTATTATTTCGATATTTCAGGCTGCCACGTCAATTTCGGAGCAGACCCTGACCTTCGTCCCGAAGCTTATTGCCGTGTTCGTCATCATAGTGCTCCTGCTGCCCTACATGATCAGCCACATGAAATCGCTGACCTATGCCATGTTCAACATGATTACTACATTGAAATAGCGGGATAAATCATGCTCGATTCGACCACGTTGACATTGCTGACGGCGAAATTCCTTATCGGCGGATTGATATTCATCAGGGTAACCGGATTCATCACTGCCGCGCCGTTTTTCAAGCATGACGGGATACCCGCCATAGTCAAGATCATGATTTCGGCGATTTTCACGATTATCATAGCCTCTGCTTACTGGGACAAGCAGCCTCCAATCGATTTTCACCTGTGGTATCTCGTGCTGCTCGCCGCCAAGGAATTCCTGGCCGGGGCCGCCATGGGCTTTGCTGCCAACAGCGTGTTCTACGCGGCAGAGTTCGCCGGCG
>CAZIHB010000448.1:0-2514 GCA_964538535.1 uncultured Hyphomicrobiales bacterium
TAGTCTTCATCAATCATTGCTTTGCTTCACTTTAACGAATAAATATATAGTCGAAAATACAACATTTAGAAGATTTTTTAAACCTTTATTTGGTGATGGTTATTTTCTCACTGACAGCTGTGCCATTGATTTCCACGATAACGACATATACCCCGGAAGCCAGATTTTGCACGGGCGCGGGGATCGATTTATAACCTCCCGCGGAGATACCGGAAAATGGTCTGACCCTTGCTCTGCCGTTCAGATCGCATATTCTTATGTCCAGCATACCGCTATCAGACTGAAAGAAATTAATCATCATTTGATCTTTTACCGGATTGGGCGTGATGCTCAACTCGAGTATGCCTTTTGGAAGGTCCGTCACAGAATTTCCGCCCTCGGTTGTGAATGAAATTGCCTGTGTCCAATCGCTTGCACCCCCGAGATTAACGCTTTGCACCCTCCAGTAGTATTTTGTCCCGCCTTTCAATTTCGGGAAAAATGAAGAGCTCGTCTGCTTGATATTTGTCTTATCGATGATAACAGTGCCAAAATCAATATCCGTGGCCACCTGTATGTGGTA
The DNA here is from genome assembly GCA_964538535.1 of uncultured Hyphomicrobiales bacterium. Classification (GTDB taxonomy): domain Bacteria; phylum Bacteroidota; class Ignavibacteria; order Kapaibacteriales; family UBA2268; genus CAZIHB01. The sequence goes on from CAZIHB010000448.1 coordinate 563, forward strand.
ATAATCTGCGTCAGCAGCATCGCTCCATTTGAATGTCGGCTTCAGCACCACGTTCGTATCGCCGGCGGCCGGGAAAATCGTCGCTGGTGAAGCCGGCAGAACCTGGGTAACAAATTTGAAAACATTGCTCCACTCACCGGCGGTGCTGTCATTGAAGCCTCTGACGCGCCAGAAGTACTCCGTGCCGGGAGCGAGTGCTGATGCTATTGTCAGGGAAGTATCGCGCAGGTTTCCCGTGTTGATGATCATATTATCAAAATTTGCGTTTTTTGATAATTGTATTTGATACTTCGTGAAGGGATAAATCGGCAGGTCACCGTAGGAAGCCTTTCTCCAAGTGAAACTCGGCGAGACTGTTGTCCTGTTGATGCTATTTTGGGGTGACATCAGTAACGGTGCCTCCGGGGAAGGAATTCCAACCGTGAAGAAGTTGGTGGTTGACCATGGTGACTTTTCATCGCCCTTGATGGCGCGTACTTTCCATAAAAACATGCCGGGAATTTTTGAAGGGACAAAATCCGGAATTTCATTATAAGCCCCTATCGAGCTGTTTAATATTAGGGGAGTGGATGAGTATGACAATATCTGAAATTCATACATTTCAGCCCCGCCACATTCCGTATAGGAGAATCCGGTTGATTTCGCGTTTATCATCTCGTTGTTTGCAGGGTGAATAAGTGCCGGGGCCGCCAGGCCAAGCTGAACGGGATCCTGCATGTATTTGATCTTGTATCTGCTGTTAATTCCGATATTGGAATATGTTCTGGATGCGCCGTTGGAATAGCTGATGTTCATGCTGTCGATCACCGAGGCCTTGCCGATGCCGAAATGAAGCTCGAAACTGCTCTGGCAGCTGTGAGTGCCGGCGGCACTGCCAGCGAGCTCGCGATAGAACATCTTTCCGCCTGCAAAGACGGTAATCTTTGTTCCGAAGGCATCCATTGTAACATTGTCTTTGGGGCTGCCCTCGAGCCTGAAAGCGACCCAGTTCCCTTCGCAAGGCATGTCATTTCTTATTAAACGGCCTGCTATAAGCATATCCTGGTCGCCGTCATTATCAAAGTCAAGCCTGATACCTTCCCATGGGTTCTTTATTATGCTGTTGACGTCCCAGGTGATGTCTTTCAATTTGTAGTCCGGAGCACCTGTGTTCAGGTAATAAGTGCCAATACCCCCATCGTACTTGCCGTGCCAGAGGTCAAGCAGGCCATCGTTGTTCAGGTCGAGCCAGCAGACTCCGCCATTTCCCTCGTGGAATTTCAGTCCCATTTTTTTGCGCATTTCAGTGAACTTGAAGTTTGGCGCGCCGGAATTCATGAATATCAGTGACGGGTTCGAGTATTGCCCACGTGAATCAGTCTGCGCCAGGTTGCCAACACAAAGATCCGGCCACCCGTCATTATTGAAATCTCCCCAGTCAGCTCCCATGCCATGGCCGAAGTAGTCAGGCGCAAGTGTCGGTGCGCCGCGCACACCGGTTTCTTTTCCTGCATCCTCGAATTTTCCGTTTCCGAGGTTTTTGTATAAATTGTCGGGAGCCAGCCTGTAGTTCGCAACGAATATATCGGTTTTGCCGTCCTTGTTGTAGTCACAGGCATTCGCGCCATAGCAGTCATAGTAGCCGCCGACGGTGCCCGATGCATCAGAGCGGTAAGGTTCGCCGCTTTTCAGATTGGCGGAGTCCCTTACGTTTGAAAAAGTGCCGTCGCCGTTATTTTTCCATAGCTCATCGGGGCAATAGATTTCCGGATCAGAACCAAATCTCTTGTTGGCGATGAAAAGATCTGCAAGGCCATCGTTGTTATAGTCCAGCCACAGCGGAGTGCAGGTTGCATATGGATTGTGAATCGTGGTGTTCTCGCGTTTATCGGTGAGGTAAAAATCTGAGGAGGGTGTCGGGTAGGGCAGTTTGAACACCTCGTTGTCGTTTTTGGGCGTGAAGGTGCCGTCGC
>CAZIHB010000449.1:0-2514 GCA_964538535.1 uncultured Hyphomicrobiales bacterium
GCTCCCATGATCGAAGGTGAGCAAACGGGCACCTGCTTCGTTTTCATTACTCCCGATTCCGAGCGCACCATGAATTCCTGCCTTGCCGCAGGCGATAAGTACGGAAAGGAACATATTGACGAGGAGAGCATCAAGAGGGCAAAGTGGGTTTATATAGAGGGCTATAAATTCTCGAATGAGAAGGCAACCGAAGCGATTTTCAATATAGTCGAAACAGCCCGAAAGAATGATACACGAATCGCGGTCACATTCTCTGACAGGTTTGTCACGGAGCTTTTCCGCGGGCCGCTGATGAAAGTCGTGGAAAGCGCGGACCTCGTGTTCTGCAATGAATCAGAGGCAATGTCCTTTACAAGCGAGAGCGATGCTGACGCGGCATTCGCGGCACTCGGCAGGATTTGCCCCAACGTGGTTATGACTGTCGGCTCGAAGGGCTCCCGCGTGCAATGGGAAGGCAAAGTATATGATATTCCTTCATATCCCGCTACCCCGGTTGATTCCACCGGCGCGGGAGATATGTTCGCCGGTGCTTTCCTCTATGGCATCATCCACACAGGCAGCCCGAAAATAGCGGGGCACCTTGCTTCAAAAGCTGCTGCTGCCATAGTATCGCAATTCGGAGCAAGAATGGAGAAAAACCTGATTGAAATCCGGGACACAGTTTTAGCTGAAATTAAGGATTAACACGTAAAAATGAAGTTATTCAGATATTTTCTGGCCGCTATGGTTCTTGCCGCGATATTCTCCCCGGCAGGCTTATTTGCTCAGGCAGGAATGAAATTCAACGAATTGGCAAAGAGGCTCGACCCATATTTCGACAAGGTGCTGATCAATGACCTTCAGACTCAGCTGCCTCAGGGCACGGAGTATTCCATATGGGGCTGGGACGTCGGAGATTTCTCCGGCGACGGCAATAACGACGTGGCTCTTTCTGTGCGGCTCGCAGGGGAAAGAAAAAAAATAGTGCAGGTCTTCCTTTTCGTGGATATTGACGGCTACCTGACAAAAATCGGGCAGATCCCCTTCGAATACGTGGAGATGCCGCTCGAAATCGGCGTTGCCATCAAGAATAACACCTGCTTCGCCACGAAAAAGAACCGCCAGTTCGACTGGATCATCCGCGGCTTTTCATTCGATAACGGCTCGCTTATAATGCGTGATGAATTCTCCACCTGCAGGATTGGCGAGCTTACTTACGAATCATACCGAGATTTCCTTACTCTGAAAAACACGGATAAGTACGTTTACACCAAGAACAACAAAGAGAAATTCAGTGCCGACTACATGACTATCCCATCTTATCCGCGCGGCAGGCTGATATATAAGGGATATTCCTCCAAGGCAGTCAGCAAGAGCATTGATTACGTGCACAAGGGAGCTTTTTTCTGGAATGGCGATAAAGACTGCTCCTTCAAAGCAAGCTCCGCGTATGATGACGAATACATCTACATGACCGTTGACGTCACAGACGACGCCATTGTTTCCGCAAAATGCGACACATGCCCCGGTGACCGCGTGGAAGTCTGGATCGACGCGCTTGATCACTCGAACGGCGACCGCTTCACTGCTAAGAAGAATGATGACGTCAGATTCCTTGCACCAACAGATTCAGGTATATTCAAATTTACTATACTGCCGGGCAATTTCACTGACTTGCCGGCATCTGTCAAGCTGTTGACAAACAATAAGCTTGATCCTGCCAAAAAAATTGCTTTGAAGAGCGTCAAGGCTGTTTCCGAGCTTAAGGAAGACAGCACGGGCTACGTCGTTAAATTCAGAATTCCGTTTGTTCTTTTGGGTACGAAAAGCCGGCTGTCGCAGAAGAACGGTATGCAGGAATACGGCTGCACTATCGTAGTAAATGATTGCGACAACGAGTTCAGGCCCGAGGAAAACACTGAAATTGCAAGCTCGAAGTTTGTTCCTAGCAGCCCGACGTCCTATGGATCTCTTCTTCTCGTGCCCAATGATGAATGGTCCGGACAGACGAACAACATATACAGGGAAGACATCTTGAAATATGTTTTAGAGTACGGCTTCTGAGATTCAGAAGCTTTTTTTTTGTTTGATAAAAATATTTTTTTTAATTGATTTGGAATTTCACTATATTAAAATGTATGTAATACGAGTTGGGTTTGCAGATTGGCAAGAAAATCAGACTGGCATAAAGCCATGAAGGAATTAGCCCCATTCATGAACCTGGGAGTTCAAATGATCATCCCTGTTCTTCTGGGGGCACTTGCCGGAAGATTTTTGGACTCAAAATATGGCTGGACTCCTCGTGCTACTGTTGTTCTTTCTTTGGTCGGCATAGCCGTCGGATTTTACTACTTTTTTGCCTCACTTTCCCGTTCAGGAAAAATTGGCAAAAAGAAATAAAAATCGACATAATTTAGAATTGTTGAGGTTGTATCATGGCATTGAGCATTCTTGCCGTATTTTCCGCCTTGTTGATCTGCCTGCTGAACATGGTTGCAGCTGTGGTTATCGCGGGGAAGGCCATGAAGAGGGATG